>JAGQSE010000167.1:0-730 GCA_020439725.1 Acidobacteriota bacterium | reverse complement strand
TCTTGGCGTCGCCGAACAGCATCAGCGTATTCGGCTGCTCGAACAGGGTGTTCTTGATGCCGGCGAAGCCGGGGCTCAAGGAGCGCTTGATCACCATGACGGTGGCGGCGTGGTGGACCTCGAGGATCGGCATGCCGTAGATCGGGCTCGAAGGGTCGTCGAGAGCCGCCGGGTTGACGACGTCGTTGGCTCCGACCACGAGCACCACGTCGGTGTTGCGGAACTCGGAGTTGATGCGCTCCATCTCGTAGAGCTGCTCGTAGGGCACATCGGCTTCGGCGAGGAGCACGTTCATGTGTCCGGGCATGCGGCCCGCCACCGGGTGGATGGCGTACTTGACGTCGCAGCCGTGCTTTTGCAGCAGGTCTCCGAGCTCGCGGCAGATGTGCTGGGCCTGGGCGACGGCGAGACCGTAGCCGGGGACGATGATCAACGAGGACGCGCCCTCCATGACCATCGCCGCCTCTTCGGCGCTACACGACTTGACGTTCTCGTACTCCGCCTTGCCGCCACCGCCGCCACTGGTCTCGACGACGCCGAAACCGCCGAACAGGACGTTGGCGAGCGAGCGGTTCATGGCCACGCACATGATCTGGGTCAGGATCAGACCCGACGCTCCGACCAGCGCGCCGCTGATGATCAGCACGTTGTTCTGCAGCACGAAGCCCGTGGCGCAGGCGGCCAGACCCGAGTAGGAGTTGAGCAGCGAGATCACCACCGGCATGTCGGC
>JAGQSE010000166.1:344-11024 GCA_020439725.1 Acidobacteriota bacterium | reverse complement strand
GGCGGTGTCCCCGACGACGTCCCCGAGGTCGAGCTGACCGCGCCCATGACCCTGCTCCAGGTGCTCCGCGACGGCGAGCTGGCACCGAGCAACAAGGAAGCCCGACGCCTCCTCCAGCAAGGGGCGGTGTCGATCGACGGCGAACGGGTCGACGACCCCGGTCACGACCTCGCCGCACGGCCCGAGCCCTATCTGCTCAAGGTGGGTAAGCGCCGCTTCCTCCGGGTCACGATCCGCTGACGACCGGGGCGGGCCGCCCCCCTTCCACCCGCGCCGCTTCCGTAATAGCTTGCTCCTACCGACTCGGGTTCGCCGACGGCGGAAACAGCCGCCGATCGGTCACCGCCGGTCCTTCGACCCCGGCCGGCGGCATCCTGCGCGCAGCGTTCGCCGCGTCCGTGGGGCCCGAACGCGGTTGCGGTCCGGGGTCTCGAGGAAGGAGCGATGTCATGAAACTACGGGGAGTCGCGCCGAGCACTTTCGGCTTGCTGTGTCTGCTGCTCATGGTGGGCCTCGCAGCACCCGCCACCGCCCAGGACGAGTCGGGCGAGACCATGGAGAAGGCGTCGGACAGCATGGAGAGCTCCGGCTTCGATGCGCAACCGGACTCGCCCGCCGGCGCGGCAGGCTTCGAAGCGACGAAGGAGACCGCCGCGCCGCCCATCAAGCTCTACACCTGCTATGGCCGCTATGCCCTCTGCATCTCCGCCGCCTGCACCAAGACCGGGGAAACCATGGAGTTCCTGGGCAACGAGGTGCCGGCTTCGCTGTGCGAATGCGAGGTGATGTTCGGCGACAACATCGGCAGCACCACCTGTGACGACCGTGCCGCCGCACAGACCGACACCGCCACCATCTCGACCTACTCGATGGCCCAGACCGAGGGCAAGCCGCTCCTGACTTGCAACGGCGGCCCCTACGCCGACTGCTTCAACTTCCCGTGCAAGATCGACCCGGCGCGCCCGTATCGCGCGGTCTGTGAATGCCCGGTCCTGGGCACCATGGCCACCTTCATCACCCGTGGCGGCAACTGCAACCAGAGCGCCTGCTCCGGACTGTGGTCGGCGGCACCGTCGAACGCCAACGCGGCGGTCAACCTGGCGCTGTGGCAGGACCTTGGATTCGTCGCCAACCCACCGCCGGGCTACACCTCGAAACCGCCCGAGAACGCCTGCCCGGCCAACTGACCCACCCGCATCGGCTTCGACCACCCCTTGGCACGGCGGATTGAAACCGCGCCGGAGGCACCCCCTCCGGCGCGCTATGATCCCGCCATGATCGATCGTGTGCGTGGTCTCGCCGGCTTCCTCGTCGTCCTTTCCGGTCTCCTCTTCGCTTCGGTCCTCGTGGCCCAGCCCCCCGCCGAGGCGGTACGGCTGGCGTCGGAGGCGTTTGGTGAGCGGCTCGAGATCGAGGTCCGCGACTTGCCCCGCGACCGCGCCGAGGACGCCATCCGCGCCGCTATCACCGAGATCCACGAGATCGAGGTGCTGACCCGGCCCGACGGTGCCGCCACCGATGGTTTGGGCGCGCTCAACCGGGCGCCGGCGGAAACGGCGGTGGTGATCGATCGGCGGCTGCTGGCGCTCCTGTCACGGGCCGTCGACTTCTGCGTCTGGTCCCAGGGCGCCCACGGTCCCTTGGGCGGCCAGCTCTACGACCTGTGGGGTCTCCACCGGCCGGTGACGTCGCACCCCCAACCCCGCGACCTGGCCCGCGGCTCGGCGAGCGCCCATTGCGACCGTATCCTGCTCGACGCCAAGGCGGGAACCGCGGAGCTCGCTCAAGGCACCCGGGCGGATCTCTGGGGCTTCGCCGAAGGCTATGCCGTCGACCGGGCTGTGGCGGTGCTCGAGGACCGTGGCGCCACCAACCTGTGGGTCGAGGTCGGACGCATCGATCGCGCCGTCGGCGACGGCCCCGCGGGGCGCGGCTGGCGGGTGACGCTGCCCGTGGTCGAGGGCTTCACCCAGCCCCTCGACGAGGTTTGGCTGCACGACCGGGCGCTGGTCATGGCCAACGTCGACGACCGGCGTCTCGACATCGCCGGCGACTCGTACCCGCCCTTCATCGACCAGCGAAGCGGCGAGCCCGCCGGCGGAATCCAAGCTACCTTCGCCTCGACCGAGCTGGCCCTCGACTCGCAGGGAGTCGCCACCGCCATGTTGATCACCGGCAATCGCCTGGGGACCAGCCTGCTCGGGGCGCTCCGCCCGCTGCCCTCGGTGTTGTGGATGATCGGTGACGGCAGCGGCGCACCGCTCCTCGCCGCCTACCAGTGGTCGAAGCTAAAGACCCGCTGAGCCTCGAATCGGACCTCGGCGGAAGTCCCGCTCACCGCCAGCGGCCGGTGAGCTGGAAGCCCGCCCAGTAGAAGGGGTGCGTCGCGTCGATGCGCTCGGGCGCCGGAGAGGGCCAAAGGCGCCGGAGCGGCGTCCACAGCCACTCGGGGCCAGCAGGGGCCGCGGGTAGGTCCACCGGCCCCTGGAGCAGGGCCAGCTGCGCCCCGCGGAGCGCCTCGTCCTTGCTCTCACCGGCGCCCAGCCCCGCGTAGAAACGCGTCATCAGCGCCGCCGTCGAGCGATCCGAGACGCGCCACGACGCCGACACCACCGACGGTGCGCCGGCGAAGAGGAAGGCCCGGGTGAGCCCCTGGATCCCTTCCCCGGGGAGCTCGCGACCGAGCGCCGTGCGGCACGCCGAGAGAGTCACCAGGTCGGCGTCGACACGGACGCTCTCGAAGATCTCCCAGGCCTGGAGGAGGCCGTTGAAGTCCCCCGAGTCCCCCACGGCGGCGGGGCTCAGGACGAGGGCCGAATCGAGGGGAAAACGCTCGTCGAGGAGCGCGTGGGTGGCGAAATGGAGATAGCGCACGCCGTGGCCGGCCCGTCGCGCCGCCGCCTCGGTGGCCTCGCCGCCGACGAAGGCCCGGGCTCCCGGCCCGAGGAGCGCGGCGATGGACTCGACCTCGAGACGGCTCGCCGGCAGCGGTGACAACCCGTCCTCGCGGGTCGCGTCGCGGTCGCTCTCGAGCGCCTCGCCCGGTGCCCCCGCCGGTGTTTCGAGCTGAGCCACGGTGCCGGAAACCGGCCCCGGACGCGGATCGCCGAACAGCGCCGCGCCGTCGGCGGCGCGCGGCCCCTCCTCTCCCAGCTGGCGGTAGAGGCTGAGCGACAGCACCGTGTGGATGGGCCGCCGGGTGACGAGATAGCGCTGGGCCACGGGCACCGGCTGCGGGCCCTCGGGTCGGAGCAATGCGGCGAAGGGCAGGCCGTGGAGCGGCCCGTCGGGGACGATGAGCAGGCGCTCGGCGCGGTCGATCTCGGTCTCGGCGGGGGCGACCAGGCGACGGTACAGCTCCTCGCCTGCGGCCTCGACCGCCGAGGTCCCCGCGCCCCGCGTCTCGACGGCGAGAAGGAAGCGCTCGACCAGGCTCCCGAGCTCCTCCGCACCGATGTCGAGCTCCACCACCCGCGGCTCGCTCCCCCGTGCGAGGAGGAAGAGCCAGCTACGGCTGGCGCCTATCGAGTAGTCGAGGACCAGCGTGCCCTCGTCGAGGAGCTCGAGGGCGGCGTCCAGGTCGACGGTTTCGGGGTCGTCGAGGTCGGCGAGACGGGGCGCCGCCCGGCGGATCTCGCGACGCACCTCCTCTTGTTCGAGACGCAACCGCCGCACCTCCGCCAGCGCCGCCTCTGCCTGGTCGAGCTGCCCCGCCGCCGCCAGCTCGGCGAGCTTCGCCTGCGCCCGGTCGTACTCGTAGGCGAGGCGCCGGCGCCGGCGGTCGAGCTCGGGATCGAGCTCGAGGGGGAAGGCCAGATCCCGCTGGGCGAGCAGCGCCAGGAGGGCGCGGGCCCGCGAGCGCTCGAGAACGTCGAAGGCGGCTCCGACCTTCCCCAGCTCGGCCTCGAGATCGACCAGCTCGCGATACACGTCGACGGTCCGGGCGCCGGCCAGAGCCTGGGCTTCGGGGGAGTCGTCGATCTTGCCGCGCTGGGTGTCGAGGGCGAGCACGGCGGCCTCGAGCGCGCTTTCGGCTTCCTCGCGACGCCCCTGGGCGCGCAGGGCACGGCCGAGGTGGTAGTCGACCATGGCCTGGTCCTCGGTCCCGGGGAGGACACGGTCGAGGCGCTCCTTGGCGCGCCGCAACCAGCGCTCCGCTTCCTCCGGCTGGTCCCGGGCGGCGGCGACGTCGGCGAAGCTGCGCCACACCGCCGCCAGCCACAGACCGTCGGGCGCCCATCGCCGGTAAAGCGTCTCGGCGCGCCGGCACGCGGCGTCGGCCTCGTCGAGCCGCCGGCGGAGGAAGAGCACCCGACACAGGTTCGCCTCGCTCTGAGCGACGTCGAGGGACCCGGGCGCCTGCTGCCGCCGGATGTCGAGGGCCTTCCGGAGCCGCGTCTCGGCCTCCTCCAGGTCACCGCGGTCCGCCGACAGCAACGCCAGGTTGACCAGGGAAACCGCGACGTCGAGCCCACCGGGGGCGATGCGCTCGCGGATCGCCAGAGCCCGCTGGTGGTAGTCCTCGGCGGCGTCGAGGTCGCCCCGGCGGCGGGCGATGGTCCCGAGGTTGTTGAGGGTCTCGGTCGACGACATGCTGTCGGGCTCGACCGCCTCCGATCGCGCCAGGGCCCGGCGGTAGTACTCCTCACCGGCGGTCAGGTCCCCGCGCTCGGTGGCGACGTAGCCGAGGTTGTGGAGCACGACGCCGAGGTTCCCGCCCTCGGGGTCGAGGGCCTCGAAGAGCTGCAACGCATGGTGCAGCGAGGCCTCGCCCCCGGACAGATCACCGCGCATCAGGCGCAGGGTGCCCAGACTGTTGAAGCTGAAAGCCTCGACGAGAGTGCCCGGCGCCAGCCGCTGGCGGATCTCCAGAGCCTCTTCGAAGAGCTCCTCGGCTTCGTCGATGCGTCCGCGGAGGGCAGCGATCTTGCCCAGCTGGTTGTCGAGACGCGCCACCACCAGGCTGCCCGGCGCCTCGGCCAGCACCGTCTCGCGGGCACTGCGGAAGCGCTCCTCGGCGGTGGCCAGGTCGCGTCGTGACCAGGCCACCTCGCCCTGGACCTCGACGGCCCGCGCCACCGCCAGGTCGGACCAGGGCTGCGACCGGCGGAGCGTTTCGGCCTCCTCGACGACCGCGAGAGCGCCTGCGAAGTCCTTCGCGTGGCGCAGCCAGCGCGCCGCCGACTCGTCGATCCACGACCTCGGGAAGACGTCTTCGATGTCGGCCAGGTCGTCGCGGCCCGCGGCTCCATGGGCTTGTGCCGCGGCCCAGTCGAGGGCGCCGGCGGAGACCGTGGCAGCGGAGAGCTCGAGCCAGGCCGCGGTGCGTGGCTCGTCGCGCTCGCGGGCCGCCACCGCGAGCGTGGTGAGGATGGCCACGGCGGCGGCATGGTCCTCGTCATGGAAGAGGTCCAAGGCCTCCAGGTACCGTTCGGCGTCGGGCATCGGCAGCGAGGGCCGGACGCGGAAACCCCATTCCTCGGCGCCGGGCTCTAGGTGGATCCGATGGCCGTCGCGGACCGCGACGAGCTCGACGCCGCCGCGCGGCGCCTCGGCCATGCCGATGCGGATGACGTCGAAGGGATCGCTCAGGGCGCCGCCGCGGACGGCACCGGGCCGTGAGGCGCGGTGCCACTCGACCAACACGTCACCGAGCTGGACGTCGGCGGTAGCCGCATCGACACCCGGAGCGAGCTCCTGGACGATGGGTCCGGCGGGCCGATCGCCGGCCGGCATCTCGGCCGTAGGCGGTGCCTCCTCCGGAGCGGTCGAGGTCTCCTCCGCCGCCCGATGGCAGGCCGAGACGCTGGCGGCCAGCGACACCGCCAGGAGCAGCGCGGAGTGGGCACGGAGCCGCGGCCGGTTCATCCCAGGAATCCCCCTAAGACCCTCTCAGAGCTCCAGGTGGAACTCGAAAGGTCCGAGCCGGGTGCGCCGGACGTCGCCGGCTACGTCGACCACCCAGAAGTAGTCGCCCCCGGGAGCGAGTCGGGCGAGGGTGTCGGCGGGCAGCTCGAGCTCGGTCCCGATGCCCGTCGACGATTGCCACAGCGGCTGGGCCGAGGCGTCGTACAAGGTCACCCGGTAGCCGGTGGCGCCGACCTGGGCGGGCCAGCGCAATTTTTCCGGAGCGACCGCGAGACGCGCTCCGGCCGCCGGCGAGACTTCCTCGGCCGGCGCCCGCACCTGCTCGCTTCCGGTACCACCGTCGGGCACCTGCGTCGGGGTATCGACACGCCATAGCTGGAACGCCCCGAGGAGCAAGACGATCATCGCGGCGGCCGCCGCAGCGGGCCACCAGGCGCGCGTCGTCCAGGGACCGGAGCGCACCGTTCCCCCGCGATCGGAATCCGCCTCGGCCTCCGAAGCCTCGGTCGTTTCGTCGAGACGCTCCGCCAGGTGTTCCGAGAAGCCTTCGAGGGAACGGGCGACGCGGACCTCCTGAGCGCACAGCGAGCAGCTCTCGAGGTGCTCGAGGATCGCCTCTCGCCGCTCTTCGCCGAGCTCGCCGGCCACCAGCCGTACCAAGTCCGCCGCGGGCGGACATTCATGGCCGGGTGGTTCCTGGTCGAGGAACAGCTTCCCCAGGCTCTGGTCGTCGGTCTTCATCCTTCGTCCTTCCTCGGTCACGGCTCCCGATAGTCATAGCCCGCCTCCCGCAGCTCCTCGCGGAGCGTGGCGAGCCCGCGGTAGAGCAGGTTGCGCGCCCGGGGCTCGGTCCAGCCGGTGAGCTCGGCGATCTCCCCGGCGTTGAAACCGCGGAGGTAGAGACTCACCGCGCGCCGGCGGTCGGGGGGGAGACCCCGCACCACCTCACCGGCCGCCGCCAGCAGCTGCCGCCGCTCGGCCGTATGCTCGGGTGACGGCCGAGAATCGACGAGCTGCGGTGCCGGCGCCGAGGTCTCACCGTCGTCGGCCTCGAGCGCGTCCTGCTCCTTGGTCCGCCGTGCCCGCGCCCGTCGCATGGCGTCGAGGGTCGCGTTGGCGGCGATCCTGTAGAGAAAAGACGCAAGGTGGTCGATCTCCGTCTCACGTTCGAGGGCACGCCACAACCGGACCGCCACCTCTTGCTCGAGATCGTCGACCTGGATTCCCAGATCGACGGGACACAGACGGCTCAAGGTCCGGCGCAGCCAGCCGCCGTACTCGTCGAGGATGAGCTCGAAGCGGGCGATGGCGTCGGGGGTTCCGGTGGGGATGGCCAAGTGGCTGTAGTTCCAAGAGGATCGGAAGCACGGACAGCTCTGCGGGCGGCTCTCCGAGGCAGCCTAATCAAGCCCCTACTGAAGGTCAAGGCGGGTTGGGGCACGACCTCGGTGCACTATACTGGGCGGCTGAACATCCTGGCGGTGGGGCCCGATCCCCACCGGCGTCCACCTTCTGAAGGAGCCCTCATGCGCAAGCTGGCCCTGGCCATCGCTCTCGTCCTCGTCGTCCTCGGCATGGCTCGTCCCGTCGCCGCCGGCGAGGTCGAGAAGACCTTCCCCTTCGAGCTCGACACCTGGTACGACCTCGGTGTCACCGACGGCCCGGTGACGCTGCACCGCGTCCGGGTCAAGCACGACACCCGCGGTCTCACCAAGTCGAAGCTCTTCCGCGGTCCCGATTCACCCTACTCGGACACGGTGGTCATCGAGCTCGAGTACACCAACACCTCGGACAAGGACTGGGAAGCCGCCTGCTTGATCCACTGGCTCGACGCCAAGGGCAACGTCATCGACGGCTACGACGACGATGAAGGGCTGGGCGAGGACGAGAAGAAGGAGACCGCCACGATGACCATCGCGACGCTCAAGTACGGGCTCGAGATGGCCAAGAAGCTCTACGTCAAGGTCGCCTTCCACGAGGACTGACGGCACGAAGACTGACCGCACGAAGACTGACCGTCTCGGCCGGTCCCCGGGCGCCGATCAACCCTTGGGCGGCGCCTGGGGGCGGGTCGCGATGGCGACGATGAGCTCCTGGACGATCTCCTTGAGCTCGACCGTGTACTCGGCGAGGTGGCGGTGTTTCTCCTCGAGCATCTCGACGCTCGGGCGGGTCAGCCCGCCGCCACCCCGCGGACGCACCTTGTAGGTCAGCCGTTCGTCGAGGGATTCGAGGCGCTGGTAGGCCTGCTTGAGTCGCTGTGGATCCATCGCTTCTCCTGTCGTCTCTCCTCGCCCGTTCGCCTCATCGGCCGCCGCGCAAGCTGCGGATGTGCTCGATGACGGCCTTGATCTCCTCGCCGCTGAGCGTCTCGTCGAAGGAGGGCATCGTCGGGAAGATGCCCTCGAGGATCGTCGACTCCATCTCGAAGTCCTCGCCGCCGTTTTCCCAGTGATCGTCGAGCAGGTTGGTGCCCGGGTAGTGCGCGTACTTGAGCACCGTGCCGCCGCCGTCGATGCCGTGACAGCGCGCGCAATTGTCACGCCACACGGTCTCGCCGAGGGAGCGCTTGCGCATCAGCTGATCGCACCCGATTGCCGAGACGAGGAGCACCAGGAGCGTGCCACACGACACCACCGCGGCCTCTCCACGTCCCGTCCTACGCATCGCTCGACCCTCCATCAGTCCCCCGCCTCGCGACGGTGGATCATCGTCGCCGCCGCCTGGTCGAGGGGGCGGACGACGATCTCGTCGATGTTGACGTGACGGGGCCGGCTCGCCGCCCAGACGATGCATTCGGCGACGTCGTCTCCACGGAGCGGCTCCATCCCCTGGTAGACCGTCTTTGCGCGCTCTTTGTCACCGGCGAAGCGCACCTCCGAGAACTCGGTCTCGACCAGACCCGGGGCCACCTCGGTGACCCGCACCGGCTTGCCCAGGAGCTCGAGGCGGAGGGTCCGGGTGACCGCCCGCAGCGCGTGTTTCGAGGCGGTATAGCCAGCGCCGCCGGGATAGACCTCGAAGCCGGCGATGGAGCCGACGTTGATGACGTGGCCGGCGCCGGAGGCCTCGAGAGCGGGCAGGAAGGCGCGGGTCAACCGCATCACACCGAGAACGTTGGTCTCGTACATGGTCCGCCACAGCTCTTCGGTGGCGCCGCCGACGGGCTCGACACCGAGGGCCTTGCCGGCGTTGTTGACCAGCAGGTGGAGCACGGGCACCTGGGCGGCGAAGGCGTCGACGCTCTCCTGCGAGGTGACGTCGAGGGGCAGACAAGTGACGCCTTCGGGCATCTCCTGGCGGAGCTTGTCGACCCGCCGGGCACCGGTGACGACCCGGTAGCCGGCGGCGACCAGAGCGCGGGCGGTGGCGGCTCCGATGCCGGCGCTGGCACCGGTGACGACGGCGATCTTGGCTGAGCTCATCGGACCTCCCTCAGCGTGCGGATCAGTCCCGGTCGAGGAGACCGCGAACCACCCAGTTGAAGACACCGATGACCAGACCGCCGAGGATCGCGGGCATGCAGCCGTCGACGGTGAGCCCCTGGAGCAAGGTCGCCACCAGCGCCAGCATCAGACCGTTGACCACCAGGTAGAAGAGCCCGAGGGTGACGATGATGAGCGGCAGCGAAAGCAGGGTCACCACCGGTTTGACGAGCAGGTTGACGAGACCCATGACCAGACCGGCCAGAAGCAAATAGACGACGTTGCCGGTATAGGTCACCCCCGGCACCAGGTAAGCCGCCAGCCACAGGGCCGCGGCGTTGATCACGATCTGGACGATGATCCACATGACTCTCTCCTCCTCGGGTTCCGTCTCCACAGGGCCTCAGACTGGATGCCCTCGGCACGCTAGTTGGCGTCGTCGGCACCGCTCCCCGGGGTCCACGACGGCAACGCCGCCGGATCGACCCCGACGCTCCTCAGGGCGCGCTCCCACATCGTCGCCGGGTCGTCGCCAAAGACCAGGTCCTCGCGCACCGGCGCCAGCAGCCAGTCGTCGCGCAGGATCTCCTCGACCAGCTGCCCCTCGCCCCAGCCGGCATAGCCCAGCAGGAAGCGGAAGAGGGGCGGCGGATCGGTGGCCAGGATCTCGAGATCCCCGACGTGCTGGGTCACCGCCATGCCGGGCATGAACTCGACCCCTTCGAGCTCGTCGAGCCCGAAGGCCGGCGCGCCGTAGAGCACCGAGCCGAGCTGCGGCTGCACCGGTCCGCCGTAGAAAGCGCAGGCCCCGGACGGCCCGCCCCAGCCGACGTCCATCCCCTGGAGGATCTCCGCGACACGGATCTCGGTGACCTTGTTGACGATGAACCCGACGCTCCCCTCCTCCTGGTGATGGAGGAGCAGGATGACGCTGCGGTGGAAGTAGGGATCCAGCACTCGCGGCATGGCGATCAGCAGGGTCGGCGCCTCGAGACCGGACGGTACCTGGGACATCGTGGCGATGATACCGCCTTTCGGCGGGGGCTCCCCGGAGCGTCCCCCGCCCGAGACCGGCAAGGATGCATCCAGAGGCGCTTTGGGATATGTTCTGAGCCCCATGGAACCGACCTTTCGAGTCGTCCCGTGGGCCCGTTTCCCGACGCGGTCCGCGGGCTGAAGACCAGGAGTCTCCGATGACCGACAGCTTCAAGAGCCACCGCACCCAGGAGCTCGCCGGGCGCCGTCTGCGCATTGCCCGGCTCGACGCCCTCGAGGCGCAGGGCTTCGACCTTTCGCATCTTCCCTACGCTCTCCGCATCCTGCTCGAGAACCTCCTCCGGCGTGAGGACGGCAGCTCCGTCACCGCCGACGACATCACCGCCGTGGC
>JAGQSE010000166.1:0-256 GCA_020439725.1 Acidobacteriota bacterium | reverse complement strand
GACCTGGCGGCGATGCGCGACGCCATGCTCGACCTGGGCGGCGATCCGCAGAAGATCAACCCGTTGCAGCCGGCGGAGCTGGTCATCGACCACTCGGTGCAGGTCGACGAGTACGGCTCGAAGGCCGCGCTCTTGATCAACGCCGAGCGCGAGTTCGAGCGCAACCAGGAGCGCTACGCCTTCCTGCGCTGGGGCCAGTCGGCCTTCGACAACTTCAAGGTCGTACCGCCGGCCACCGGCATCGTCCACCAGGTCA
>JAGQSE010000165.1 GCA_020439725.1 Acidobacteriota bacterium | reverse complement strand
AAGAGCGCCGACTTCTTCGACGTCGAGACCTATCCGACGGCGACCTTCCACTCGACCGGCGTCGCCGCCGGTGAGACCGAGGGCACCTACTCGGTGACCGGTGACCTGACGCTCCACGGCGTCACCAAGCAGATCACCTTCCCGGCCACCATCGCCGTCACCGACGACGAGGTCAGCGCCCAGGCGGAGTTCTCGATCAACCGTTTCGACTTCGACATCAAGTACCCCGGCAAGCCCGACGACCTGATCCGCGAAGAGGTCGTCATCGGTCTCGACATCAACGCCATGGCCCAGAGCGGCGACGCCATGGGCTCGGACATGGGCGACTCGATGGCCGACCATTCGATGGCCGACGATGGGATGGCCGGCGAGGGCGACGACGCCATGGCCGGCGACACCGACGACGCGGGCGAGCACGGCGACCACTGAGCCTGCCGCCGGTCCGTGAACGCGCCGCCGGTCGAGTCCCGACCGGCGGCGCTTCCGTGTTCGATCTCCGGTTTTTCACCGTTCCGTCTCACGAAGACCGGGCCCCGCCCGCGGGTTCCGGTCGTGCTTCGAGGGAGCCCGCCATGCCTTCTTTCGACATCGTCGTCCAGACCGACCTCCAGGAGGTCGACAACGCCGTCAACCAGGCGCAGAAGGAAATCGGCCAGCGCTATGACTTCCGGGGTGGCAAGTGCAGCCTCGACTGGGACAAGCAGGCGGTGATCACCGCCGTCGGCGACGACGACTACAAGCTGAGCGCGGTGCTCGACGTCCTCAAGTCGAAGCTGGTCAAGCGTGGCGTCTCGATCCGCAACCTCGAGTACGGCAAGGTCGAGCCCGCCTCCGACGGCGCGGCGCGGCAGAAAATCACCCTGCAGAGCGGCATCCCCACCGAGAAGGCCAAGGCGTTGGTCAAGGTGATCAAGGACATGAAGCTCAAGGTCCAGGCACAGATCATGGACGACCAGGTGCGCGTTTCGGGCAAGAAACGCGATGACCTCCAGGACGCCATCGCCGCCGTCAAGGGTGCGGACCAGGGCCTGGATCTCAAGTTCATCAACTTTCGGGATTGACCGTCCCGGCGCCAACCGGCGCCCGGCGGGAGAGTGAGCCCCCCTCGTGATCCCCCTTCTCCTCTGCGCCCTTCTCGGCGCCGCTCTCGGTGCGGTCACCTACGCCGGGCTGTGGTGGACCGCCCGTCTGCTGGCCACCAGCCGGAGCCCCCTGCGGCTCATCGCCACGAGCTTCGTCCTGCGCACCCTGCCGGTGCTTGTCGCCGCGGTGCTTCTGGCAGCTCGCGGCCTGTGGTGGGGCCTGGCGGCGGCCGCCTTCGCCTTCCTGGCGGCCCGCGTCGTCCTCAGCCTGTTCTACGGCAACGTTCCCGGTTTGCGACAGCGCTGAGCACGCGGGCCGGCGGCCGGCTCGGCGCTACCAGCGCGCCGTGAAGCCGCGGGTGTCGACGTGGACGAAGGGGCCGTGGTTGGGCTTGGCGCCGTAGAGCCCCAGCCCGCCGATGAATGGCTCGTAGGTCGGGCTCGCCTCGAGGCGGTCGACGATCTGCCCGAGCACCCGCGCGTCGGCGAGGGTCGAACGGTGGTCGCCGTCGAGATCGTCCATGAGCCCATCACCATCCTCGTCGATGAAGATGTCGGCGGCGTCACCGTAGGAGTGGCGGCTGTAGATCGTCGTGTTGCCGATGGCGGCGTTGTACCGCGGCGTGCGGAAGCCGCTCATGATGGTGAAGGTGGAGGCGTCGATACCCTCCGCCTGGACCTCGTCGAGGAGCAGCTCGAGCTTGACCAGGAGGCGGGTGCGCAGCAGCAGATACTTGGGGAAGGGGCCGGCCTGCTTGCACAGGAACTGGCCCAGCTGGAAATGCGGTGAGACCGGCTGGTCGAGGAGCTCGGGGCGAATCTCGACCAATCCCTGCGGCCGCTCGTACACCGGCCGGCCGTGGAGCGGCTTGGCCTGGTACTGACCGACGGCATAGCCGTTGAGCTCGCTCTCGCCGGCGTAGGGCACCATGACGAAGGCCTGGAGCCGGATGCTCCGGCCGGCGGCGTCGGTCAGCACCAGCGGGTAGAGACCCGCCGCCCGCGGCGCGCTCCAGGTCCACCGGCCTTCGCCCGCGGCATCGAGCGTTCCGCCATCGGCGCTCAGCCGAAAGGGGCCGCCGCTCTCACCCGGTACCGCCTCGATGGCCACCGCCTCACCGGGCATCGCGAAGAGCGCCATCACCGGCAGGTTGGTGGACTCGTCCTGGAAGCGGACGCCGAACGGCGCGGTCCACTCGGGGCTCGCGGCGGGCTCGAGGAGTCCTTTGGCGAGGGCCCGGGTCTCGTCGGCGACGCCCGGCGGGACGTCGGCTTCGACACTGGCAGAGGTGCTGGGGATCGGGGTGGTGCGGCTCGCGGCGGTGGCGCTGCGGAGCGAGAACAGGACGGGGATCAGGAACAGGCTGAGGGCGACGGTGGTGATGAAACGCCAGCTGGGCATGCACGCCTCCTCGGGGCCGGCGTGCGGATAGGGGAAGCCCGGACCGCCGCGACCGGTGCGAGATGCAGGGGCATCGGAGGAGGCCAGGGGGGATTCCCGGCGCCCTCCGACGGCACAATACGATCCGGTAGTTGTATCAGCCGGCGAGCAGTCTGCCAAGATGCCAGCCGAGGGCACGGGCCGGCGGCGCGGCGAAAGTCCAGCGATCGCAGGCCTCGAGGCTGGCGCCGACCTCCTCGGGGCGCCACCACGGCGCGCCGGGGCCACGGCCGGGGCGCTGCCGTCCCGCCTCGTCGAGCGCCGCCGTGAGCGCCGCCGGCAGGTCCGGCGTGCCCACCACCCAGGTCCCCGGAGCACCGTAGAAGCTCAGCCGGTGGGGCTGGGACGCGGGGTCCTCGCCGGCACCCTCGGCGATGGGGCAGTAGTCCACCGTGCAGCCCAGCCCCGAGAGCCAATGCTCGATCCACGGGCGATAGGCGCGGGCCAGGCGGTAGCCGTCGACCAGCTCCTCGATGACGCCCTCGGCGACGACCTCCTCGAGCAGCGCGCTGACATGACCCGGCTCGGGGAGCTGCTGGGCGAGGGCGGAGAAGGCGAGCCAGTGGGGGATCAGCTCCGAAGGCTCGCGCTCGGTGCCGGTCCACAGGATCTCGGCGGCGCGCAGGCTCAGCCGCGACAGGCTCACCGGCGCCTCGAGCTCCGGCGGGATCTCGTCGAGCAGCTTCTCCTGGATCGACTCGACGATCTGGTCCTTGTCGAGGGGCACGCCCAGGTGCAGCCCGTCGTCGTCGAGGAAGGCCGGCGCAGCGACGCCGTTCGCCAGGTAGAGGGGGATCAACGCCGGCATCGAGCCGACGCTCTGGTAGCGCACCGTGAGCGTCGCTTCGGGGCGGGCGACGATGTCGAGGGCCTGGCGGAAGGGGGTGGGCTCGGTCTCCGAACCGTCTTCGGCGGGCAGGAGGCCGTGCTCGCGGAGATACCGGGCGGTTCGGCGCCGCTCTTCGCCGCTGGTGACCAGGAAGGGACCGAGCAGCGACGCCAGCGGTCCGTCCGGAGCGACGTCGAGACGGTTCTTCTCACGCAGGTGCTCGAGGTCCGCCATGCTGAGCCGCAGGATCGGCCAAGGAGCCGCGCTCGGTTGCGCGGTCCAGGGCTGCTCGTCGTCGTCGAAGCCGTGGCCGTCGAAGTTCATGGTGCTCGGGCCTCCAGGGTCATGGGTCGGTCTCTCCCGACATCTCCCAACACATTCGATCCCACTGCGGGGCGAGAGCTCGCCACCAGCGCCCCCGAGGTCCCTCCGGGGAGTGTGCCGGCCTGGAGGGCGGGGAAATTCCTCCAAGTTTACTCCTATTGACCTGCCGAGGGCGAGGGCAGGCCGGCGAGCGGGTATCATGACGGGGTTTTGAGTCGCTCCAAGCATCCTTCCGACCACCGGCGGCAGAGCCGGTCCTTCGACCTGGTCCTGGTGGCGGCGCTGGTCGTCGGCGCTGCTGGAATGCTCGCGCCGGCACCGCCGGAGGGCGCGCCCACGACCGCCGAAGTGCTCGCCGGGGAAGGTCTCCATGTCACCGGTGGGGCCGCGCCCGGGTACGTCGAGGACCGCGCCTGCAGCCAATGTCATCGCGACCTCTACCGCTCCTACCAGAGCGTCGGCATGGCCCGCTCCTTCTACCGCCCGACGCCGGAGCGGCAGGTCGAGGACTTCTCGCTACTCCCCTTCCACCACGAGGCCTCGGACCGCTATTACGAGCTCGAGCGTGTCGGTGAGCACCTGGTGTTCCGGCGCTATCAGCTCGATGATCGGGGCCGGCGGATCTTCGAGGTGGAGCAGGAGGTCGACTGGGTCCTGGGCTCGGGCAACCACGCCCGCACCTATCTCTATCGCACCGCCGCCGGAGAGCTCTTCCAGCTGCCGCTGGCCTGGTACTCGAACCCGGGACGGTGGGGGATGGCACCGGGCTACGACCGGCAGCGCCATCCCGGGATCCTGCGCGTGGTGGTGCGCGAGTGCATGGCCTGCCACAACGCCTACCCGGACGTCCCCGTCGGCAGCGATCTCGAAGGCGAGCCGAGCCTCTACCCCGAGGACCTGCCCGAGGGCATCGGCTGCCAGCGGTGTCACGGCCCGGGCGCCCAGCACACGCGCCTGGCCCTCGAGGGCGAGGCCGACGGCGCCGCTCTCCGCGCCAGCATCGTCAACCCCGGAAGGCTCGAGCCCCAGCGCCGAGACGACGTCTGCAACCGGTGTCACCTCCAGCCGTCGGTGGCGATACCCGGCATCCAGCGCTTCGGTGCCGGGGACTACTCCTTCGAGCCGGGCCAGGACCTCGCCGCCCATCGGGTCGAGCTCGACGTCGTCGACAGTACGCTCGGCGACGAGGACGCCTTCGAGATCAACCATCACCCCTACCGCCTGCGCCAGAGCCGCTGCTATCTCGAGAGCGGCGGCGCGCTGTCGTGTCTCACCTGCCACGACCCCCACCGTACCGTCGCCGCCACCCAGCGTGCCGAGCACTTCCGCAAGGCCTGCCTGACCTGCCACGAGCTCAGCGATTGCGATCTCGACGAGATGACCGCGGCCACCGCCGGCGCCGCGGGTGTGGATCTGTCGATCGATCCCGGCGACTGTGTCTCGTGCCACATGCCCAAGCGGCGCACCCAGGACGTGGTGCAGGTGGTGATGACCGATCACAAGATCCAGCGCCGACCTGGCGGTCCCGAGCTCCTGGCACCGCGCCAGGAACGCGAGCCGGTCCTCGAGGACCTGGTCTTCCTCGAACCCCAGCGGGCGCCCCCCGGCGACCAGGGCGAGGTCTACCGCGCGGCGGCGGTGCTCAAGCTCGCTCCCCAGACCGCCGCCATGGAGCACCTCGAGAAGGTACTGGCGCGGAGCCCCGCGGAGAGTCTCGAGCCCTATCTCGAGCTGGCCCGCGCGCAGCTCGGCAAGGACCGCCTGGTCGCGGCGGAGACGACGCTCCGCGCGGTGCTGGCGCGCGTCCCCGACCATCCCGACGCGACCGCCAACCTTGCCGTCGCGGTGGCTCGGCAAGGACGCATCGACGAGGGCATCGAGCTGCTCCGCCGCGCTCTCGAGATCGATCCCGTCGAGCCCGAGTCGCATTTCAACCTGGCCCGCCTGCTCGAGGCCAGGGGCCGTCGGGAGGAGGCGGAGACCGAGCTTCGCCGCGCCCTCGAGCATCGCCCCAACTTCCCGCGCGCCTGGCACCGCCTCGGCCTCCTCGAGGTCGCCAGCGGACGGCGGGAGGAAGGTCTGCGCGACATCCGCTGGGCCCTGAGCCTCGACCCGGTGCTGGTGCCCGCGGCCCTCGACCTGGGGCGACTCCTCGTCGCCGCCGGCGATCGCGAGGCGGCCGTGACGCTGTGGCGACGGAGCCTCGCCGATGCGCCCGAGTCGGTGGAGCTCGAGCAGGCCCTGGCGGGTCTCGAGCGCGGGGGCACCCAAAGCGAGGCCGGCGGAGATCGGTAGCTTGCCGCGGGTCTCGATGGGGGCCGCCGGCGAGTCGCGAATCTGCTAGGATCGGCAGCTCTTTGCCGGTGCCGAGCCCTGCCGCGGGCGCGCCGGCGGTCCCGCGACCCGATCCCCCGGAGCTTGGCGTCCACTCGGCCGCCGGGCCTTCCCGCGGAGCTTCCATGAGCCAACTCTCCGATCAGATCGCCCGACGGCGGACCTTCGCCATCATCTCCC
>JAGQSE010000164.1:1311-5554 GCA_020439725.1 Acidobacteriota bacterium | reverse complement strand
TTCGCCGAGGCGAAGACCACCTACGGCGTCATTGGCGTCAAGGTGTGGATCTTCAAGGGCGAGGTCCTCGACAAGCAGAACAAAGTAGGGTAGAGCGGCGTCCCCCTTGACGCCCCGCTCACGGGAGCAGAGCGATGCTCAGTCCGCGTAAGGTAAAATTCCGCAAGCAGCAGAAGGGTCGTATCCGCGGCGAGGCGTCGCGTGGTACGAGGATCTCCTTCGGCGACTACGCCCTGGTGACGCTCGAGGGCGGACGACTGACAGCGCGCCAGATCGAAGCGGCGCGTATCGCGGTCAACCGCTACATGAAGCGCCAGGGCAAGCTGTACATCCGGATCTTCCCGGACAAGCCGGTAACCAAGAAGCCCCTCGAAACCCGTATGGGTAAGGGTAAGGGTAATCCGGAAGAGTGGGTTGCCGTGGTCAAGCCGGCCCGGATCCTCTATGAGCTCGAGGGTGTCTCTCCGGAGCTAGCCCAGGAAGCGATGCGTCTCGCGTCGCACAAGCTCGGGATCAAGACCCGATTCGTCCACCGCCACCAGGAACTTCGGTAAGAGGTCTTAGTGATGAAGCCTGAAGAGCTACGCCAAATGACGGTGGACGAGCTGCGCTCGAAGGAAGCCGAGCTGGCCGAACAGCTGTTCGCGCTCCGGATCCAGAAGGTGACCGGGCAGCTCGAGAAGCCATCGAAGGTGCGGGACGCAAAGCGCGAGATGGCGCGCGTCCTGACCGTGCTCCGCGAGAAGCGCGACGAGGCTGGGAGATCGTGACCATGGAAGAGATGACGCAGAAGCCTCGCCGCCAGCGCCAGGTCAAGACCGGCGTGGTCGTGAGCAACAAGATGGACAAGACGGTGATCGTCGCGGTGCAGAAGACCTACATGCACCCTCTCTATCACCGCTACTTGAAGCAGACCACCAAGTTCGCCGCTCACGACGAGCAGAATCAGTGCAACATCGGCGACACGGTGTCGATCGTTTCGAGCCGGCCGCTGTCTCGGACCAAGCGCTGGCGGGTCAACGAGATCCTCAAGCGTGCCGAGTAGGGGTAGACGACCATGATCCAGATGGGAACCGTTCTCGACGTCGCCGACAATTCCGGCGCCAAGAAGATCGCCTGCATCCACCTTCGCGGTGGCTCGGCGGGCAGATACGGCCGCCTGGGCGACGTGATCACCGCTTCCGTCAAGGAGGCATCGCCGGACGGTACGGTCAAGAAGGGCCAGGTGGTCAAGGCCGTCATCGTCCGCACCGTCAAGGAGCAGCGCCGTCGTGACGGTAGCTACATCCGCTTCGATTCGAACTCGGCGGTGCTCGTCAACGACGCCGGTGAGCCGGTCGGGACCCGCGTCTTCGGACCCGTGGCCCGCGAGCTGCGCGAGCGGCGTTTCATGAAGATCGTCTCCCTCGCGCCGGAAGTGATTTAGGAGCTCAAACCATGGCCAAGACCCATATCAAGAAGGACGACCAGGTCCTCGTCATCGCGGGCAAAGACCGTGGTGTCGTCGGCAAGGTCCTCCGGGTCATCCCGGACAAGGGGCGCGCCGTCGTCGAGGGCGTCAACATGATCAAGCGCCACACGCGGCCCAACCCCAACCGCCAGGTGCAGGGGGGCATCGTCGAGCGCGAGGCTCCCGTCCACATCTCGAACCTGATGGTGCTCGAGCCCGAGGCCAAGGTCCCGACCCGGATCTCGCGCAAGCGCCTGGACGATGGAAAGACCGTGCGTGTCGCGAAGCGAACCGGCGCGGCGCTCGACTGAGGTCAGCAACGATGGCTAAGAAGAAAGAATCCGCCGGCAACGGCGACGGATACCAGCCGCGGCTGAAGGTCCGGTACCACGACGAGGTGGTGCCCAAGATCAAGGACGAGTTCTCGATCGAGAACATCATGGCCGTGCCGCGCGTCGTCCAGGTCTCTCTCAACATGGGTCTCGGCGAAGCGATCCAGAACGCCAAGATGCTCGACGACGCCGTCGCAGAGCTCGGTTCGATCGCCGGCCAGCGCCCCGTGGTCACCCGCGCCAAGAAGTCCATCGCGGCCTTCAAGCTGCGTCAGGGCATGGCCATCGGAGCGCGGGTCACGCTGCGCAACGAGCGCATGTGGGAGTTCCTCGACAACCTCATCTCGGTGGCTCTGCCGCGCGTCCGCGACTTCCGCGGCGTCTCCGGCAAGAGCTTCGACGGCCGGGGCAACTACACCCTCGGAATTCGAGACCACTTGATCTTCCCCGAGATCGACTTCAGCAAGGTCGACAAGGTGAAGGGCATGAACATCACCATCGTGACGACCGCCGGGAACGACGAGCGTGCGCGCTTCCTGCTGCGCGAGCTCGGTATGCCGTTCGCGCGCAACTAGGAAAGACAAGGCGAAGGAGGATCTTCGTGGCAACGGCTGCAAAGATGGCGAAGATGCGGAGGGCGCCCAAGTTCAAGGTGCGTCAACACAACCGGTGTCGGCGGTGCGGGCGCGGGCGGGCTTACATGCGGAAGTTCGGGCTGTGCCGTATCTGTTTCCGCAACCTGGCGCTTCAGGGATACCTGCCGGGCGTGATCAAGGCGAGTTGGTGACGGTTTCGATCGTCGAGGGTAGCCAAAACGTCTGGCGAGGAGATGGAACATGAGCATGACTGATCCAATTGCGGATCTACTGACCAGGATTCGCAATGCCCATATGGCGAAGCACGACCGATTGGATGTGCCGAGCTCGAAGTTAAAGGTGGAGATCTGCAGACTCCTCAAGCAGGAGGGGTACATCCGGAACTTCCGGCTCATCGAGGGTACGCCCATCGGTTCGCTGCGCATCCTGTTGCGCTACGACCAGCGGGGCACCCCGGCGATCAGCCACCTGCACCGTGTCAGCAAGCCCGGCCGCCGGGTGTATCGCGGCGCCGACGCCATCCGGCCGGTGCGCAACGGTCTCGGACTGGGGATCATCTCCACCTCCCAGGGGCTCGTCTCCGACAAGGACGCCCGCGAACGGCGCCTCGGCGGCGAAGTCCTCTGCGAGATCTGGTAGGAGAGGGGCAATGTCTCGAATTGGCAAGCAACCGATCGAGGTGCCGTCGGGCACGCAGGTCGAGATCGAGGGCGATCTCTTCCGCGCCAAGGGTCCGAAGGGCCTCATTGAACAGCAGATCTTGGGCGAGCTCGAGGTGCAGCAGAAGGACGGCGTCGTCACGGTCGAGAAGACCGTCGACACGGCGTCGGCCCGCTCGCGCCACGGCCTGATGCGCTCGCTCCTGGCGAACGCCGTCGAGGGCGTGTCGAAGGGCTTCTCGAAGCAGCTCGAGATCATCGGTGTCGGCTATCGCGCCGAGGTCAAGGGCCGCGAGGCGCACTTCGCGCTGGGCTACAGCCATCCGGTGGTCTACCCGATCCCCGAGGGCATCGACATCGAGATCGACAAGCAGAACCGGGTCACGGTCTCGGGCCCCAACCGGCAGCGCGTCGGTCAGGTGGCCGCGGAGATCCGCAAGCTCCGGAAGCCCGATCCCTACAAGGGCAAGGGCATCAAGTACGCCGGCGAGGTCATTCGGCGCAAGGTCGGCAAGGCCGGCGGCAAGTAACGGAGACGCAGATGAGCGACTATCAGCGAAAAAAGAACCAGGTCAAGCGGCGGCGTCGCCAGCGCACGCATCTCCGGCTCCGCAACCGGATCAAGGGGACCGCGGAGCGCCCGCGTCTGGCCGTGTTCAAGAGCTTGAAGTACATCTACGCCCAGCTGATCGACGACATCCAGGGCGTCACCCTGGCCCAGGCCAGCTCGCGCGAGGCTTCGGTCCTCGACGGGCTCAAGTCTTCGGCCGGCAGCCGTGGCGCCGCGCGCAAGGTCGGCGAGCTGATCGCCAGCCGTGCCAAGGAGAAGGGCGTCGAGCGCGTGGTCTTCGACCGCGGTGGCTTCATCTACCACGGCAAGATCCGCGAGGTCGCCGAGGGCGCACGTGCCCAGGGTCTTGAGTTCTAAAGGAGTAGGCAGGTGGCAAGGGACTTCAAGCGCGAGAGCGAATTCATCGAGCAGGTGGTGCACATCAACCGCGTGACCAAGGTGGTCAAGGGCGGCAAGAACTTCTCCTTCTCGGCCCTCGTGGTGATCGGCGATGGCGCCGGCCGGGTCGGATACGGGTCGGGCAAGGCGCGCGAGGTCCCTCAGGCCATCCGCAAGGGCATCGACGCCGCGCGGCGCAACATGATCCGCGTGCCGATGAAGGACGGGACGATTCCGCACGAGGTGCTCGGCGTATT
>JAGQSE010000164.1:0-1255 GCA_020439725.1 Acidobacteriota bacterium | reverse complement strand
GTGCGTGCGGTGATGGAGACCGCGGGCATCAGCGACATCCTGACGAAGTCGCTGGGCACCACCAACCCGCAGAACGTCATCAAGGCGACCTTCGCCGCCCTCCTCGAGCTGAGGGACGAGAAGGCCGTGCGACGGTTGAGAGGCCTCGACGAGGAAGCGACGGACGAGAGCGTCGCCTGAGATCACCCCGGAGCTCGGCAAGAGGCACGAGCGTAGAGGGCCGGGCGGCTCGGGTCGCCCGTATCCAACAGGGTCGAGTCACGGGGTTCGGTCAGACGAGAGGATAGAGCGAGATGGACACGATCAAGATTCGCCAGGTGCGCAGCGCCATCGGTTATTCGCGCAAGCAGCGTGAGGTTCTGCGGAGCCTCGGTCTGCGGCGCCTTCATCAGGTCGTCGAGCGCCAAGACCTGCCCGCCGTGCGCGGAATGGTGGCCAAGATTCCCCACCTGGTCGAGGTGGTTGAGGAGAAGGCATGAAACTGCACGATCTCTCCCCGGCGAAGGGCAGCACCCAGAAGAAGAAGCGCGTCGGTCGCGGTCCTGGCTCTGGGCTCGGCAAGACCTCGGGCAAGGGCCACAAGGGGCAGAAGTCCCGGTCCGGCTACAGCGGTCGTCCGGGCTTCGAGGGCGGTCAGATGCCCTTGGTCCGACGGGTGCCGAAGCGCGGTTTCCACAATCTCTTCCGTCGTGAGGTCGCGATCGTGAACCTCTCCCAGCTCGAGGCCTTCGAGGGCGAGGTCAGTCCCGACGCTCTGCTCGAGGCCGGGCTGGTGCGTTCCGGGCTGCCGGTCAAGGTGCTCGGCGACGGCGAGATCTCGAAGGCCCTCAAGGTCTCGGCTCACAAGTTCAGCAAGTCCGCCCGCGCCAAGATCGAGGCGGCCGGTGGAAGCTGCGAGGAGCTGGCATCGTGATCGTCGAGAGCATCCGCAATATCTTTGCGATCCCCGAGCTGCGCCGCAGGCTGCTATTCACCTTCGCGCTGCTCGCCGTCTACCGGGTGGGTTGTTTCATCCCCACTCCCGGCGTGGATCCCCATGCTCTCGCGGAGTTCATGACCGCGACGCGCGGCGGGTTGCTCGACTTCGTCAACAACTTCACCGGCGGCAGCCTCCGCCGCGCGGCGGTGTTCGCCCTGGGCATCATGCCCTACATCACCGCGTCGATCATCCTGCAGCTTCTGACGGTCGTGGTCCCCTACCTCGAGAAACTCTCGAAGGAAGGCGAGGCCGGCCGCAAGAAGATCACCCAGTACA
>JAGQSE010000163.1:17025-17644 GCA_020439725.1 Acidobacteriota bacterium | reverse complement strand
TGGTGACGGGGATCCTCCCGGGGCTGCGGGTCTCGCACACCGTCTCGGGCTACGTCGCCGCCGACCGGAGCATGAGCCTCTTGGTGCTCTACTTCGTGCTCGGCGCCTCGGTGTTCTCGTCCTTCGCCTTCCTGGGAGGGCCTGGGTGGGCGTACTCGCGCGGGGCCGCGGCCTTCTACATCCTGGCCTACGGCTCCGTCGGCATGGTGCCGCTCTACTTCTTCGGGCCGCGGACGCGGCGGTTGGGGCAGCGCTTCGGCTTCGTCACCCAGGCCGAGATGCTGGCTCACCGCTTCGACTCGAAGGCGCTTTCGGCGCTTCTGGCGCTGGTGACGGTGCTCGCCCTGGTGCCCTACCTGACGCTCCAGATGAAGGGCGCCGGCTACATCCTGTCGACCCTGAGCGGTGGCGAGATCTCGGCGCCGGTGGGGGCGGCGGTGACCTATGGCGTGGTGGTGATCTATGTCCTCGCCAGCGGCGTCCTCGGCGTCGGCTGGACCAATACCTTCCAGGGCATGTTCATGATGGTTGTCGCCTGGTTCCTCGGGTTGTACCTGCCCTTCCGCCTCTATGGCGGCGTCGGGCCGATGTTCGAGCAACTGGCGGCGGCGAAACCGGA
>JAGQSE010000163.1:11830-16952 GCA_020439725.1 Acidobacteriota bacterium | reverse complement strand
TCGATGTGGCCGCACTTCTTCATGAAGAGCTTTGCCGCCAAGAGCGACAAGGTGCTGCGCAAGACCGTGGTGCTCTACCCGACCTTTCAGCTCTTCTTGGTGCCGATCCTCCTGATCGGGTTCAGCGCCGTCTTGATCTACCCCAAGATCACGCCGGCGGACACGGTACTGCCCGAGCTCCTGACCCGCCTGACGCTGCCGCCGATCCTGGTGGGGCTGGTGTGCGCGGGAGCCCTGGCGGCGTCGATGTCGTCCGGCGACGCGATCCTCCACGCCGCGGCGTCGGTGGCGGTGCGGGACGGCGCCGCCCCCTTCTGGCCCGCCCTCGCCGACGATCACCGGCAGCGCAGCGCCATCCGCGTCCTGGTACTGGTCTTCGCCGCGGTGGCGTTCTACTTCGCCGTGTCGTCGAAGGTGTCCATCGTCCAGCTGCTCCTCGGTGCCTACGGCGGGATGGCCCAGATCTTCCCCGTGGTGTTCGCCGCGTTCTACTGGCCGCGGGCGACGGGAAAGGGAGCGCTGGCGGGGCTTGTCGCCGGTGGCGTGGTCAATACGATCTTCCTGGTCTGGCCGGCGCTTCGGCCCTGGCCGATGCACGAAGGCGTCTACGGTCTGGCCGCCAACGTCCTCGCCCTGGTGGTCGTCAGCCTCTTGACCCGCCCCCTCGACGCCGACCGCGTTCGTGCCCATTGCTACTCTTGAGACCCATCCAGCGACGTCCATGACCGGATCTCGAGGGCGAGAGCCCTCGGTGGCGACGACCTCCACCGAGCCCAGCGAGGAGCTCAAGCGGCTGATCCAGCTGCTCGGCATGCGCTCGCGGGATCATTTCGACCTGGCCACCTTCCGCGACGACTTCGAGCGCTTCTCAAAGCTCTTTCCGCCTCCACCGGAGGTCGCTCGTGAGGTCCTCGAGGTCGGCGGTGTCCAGTGCGCGCGGCTTACACCACCGGAGGCGTCGGCCTCTCGGGCGGTGGTCTATCTCCACGGCGGCGGCTATGTCAGCGGCTCCATCGGCACCCACGCCGAGCTGGCGGCCAAGCTCGCGCGGGCGGCCAAAGCCACGGTCTACCTGGTGGGCTACCGCCTGGCGCCCGAGTCGGTCTTCCCGGCGGCCTTGGACGACACGCTGGCGGTGATCCGCGCGCTGCGCTCGGACGGCTGCGAGCTGGCGGTGGCCGGGGACTCGGCGGGGGGTGGGCTCGCGTTGGGCGCCATGCTCGCGCTACGCGACGCGGAAGAGGAGTTGCCGCGGGCGGCGGTGTGTCTATCGCCCTGGACCGATCTCGCCGCCACCGGCGCTTCGGTCCGGGAGCGGGCGCACCTCGACAAGATCCTCCAGCCGGGGATGCTCACCACCATCGCGGAGCTCTACCTGGCGGGGACCTCGCCGCGCCACCCGCTGGCCTCGCCGCTCTACGCGGAGCTTGCCGGGCTGCCGCCACTCCTGATCCAGGTGGGCACGGCGGAGATCCTGCTCGACGATGCTCTGCGGCTGGCGGATCGTGCCCGCGCGGCCGGGGTGGCGGTCGATCTCAAGGTCGAGGAGCACCTGATCCATGTCTGGCACCTGTTTTCGAGCTTGCTGCCCGAAGGTGAACGCTCCCTCGCGGAGGCCGGTGTCTTTCTCGCCCGCCATCTCGGATGAGTCGCTGTGCTAGCCTTCGCGGCTCCTGAACCACCCTCGGAGGAAGCCATCGTGAACGTCCGGATCCTGCTGCTCACCGCCGTCCTGACCACTGCCACCCTGACCCTTCCGGCCGCCGCCGAGTCCTATGGCGAGGGTGTCGAGCTCACCGAGAGCACTCCCATCGCCGCCATCCTCGACGCGCCCCAATCCTTCGCCGGCAAGCGGGTGCGGGTCGAGGGCGAGGTCGCCGACGTTTGCCCCGCGGCCGGTTGCTGGATGGTGCTCGCGGACGCGGGGCGAGAGCTTCGGGTCAAGGTCGAGGACGGTGTCATCGTCTTCCCGCAGACCGCCCGTGGTGGCAAGGCCGTGGCCGAGGGTGTGATCGAGGTCAAGAGCATGAGCCGCGAGGACTACACGTCGTGGCAGGCTCACCTGGCCGAGGAGAAGGGGGAAGCCTTCGATGCGGCGAGCGTCGGCGACGGCCCCTTCCTCTTCGTGCAGCTGCGCGGCACCGGCGCCGAGATCAGCGCTCCGCCCGCGGCCGGCGCCGCCAGCGACGGCCGCTGAGCCTCGAGCCCTAGGGGGGGAATCCCCCGCCGGCACGAGCGGTTCTGCCGGGTGAGGAGCGCCCCGTCGGGGTTCCTCGCCCGGATCCCAATGACCGCCCAAAGCCCCTTCACGGGTTCCACCCGTTCGACCCTGCTGCGGACCGTGGCACGTGCTGCCACGGTCTTCCTGTCGGCACTCGTGCTGGTGGCCGCCCCCGGTCGGGCGGTGAAGCCGACACCACCGGAGCTCCTCGTCGAAGCGCCGCCCGGGCTCGAGCGCCGAGCCCAGGCGATCCGCGCCATCGACCCGGAGACCCTCCTGCCGGCGGTCGAGCGCACCGGGCTCGAGGATCCGGGCGGCCCGATCCACGTGATCCTGGCGCCCGAGACGTCGCCCCTGGCGCAGGTACCCCGTTGGATCGTCGGCTACGCCTGGGGCAACCGGGGGACTGTGGTGCTGCTTCCCGAGCGCGTCCCCACCTATCCCAACGGTTCCCTCGAGGAGGTACTGCGGCACGAGGTCGGTCACGTCCTGATCGATCGGGCGGCGCACTTCCGGCCGGTGCCACGGTGGTTCCACGAGGGCCTCGCCATGGCGGTGGCGGGGGAGTGGGGTCTGCGCGACCGGTCGGAGGTGGGGCTGGCGCTCCTCGGGGGCCAGCGCAAGTCGCTGGCCCACCTCGACGAGTCCTTCAACGCCGGGGCCCGCGAGGCGGAAGGCGCCTATGCGCTCTCCGCCGCCTTCGTCCGCTATCTCGACCGGCGCTACGGACCTCACCTGCCGGCTCTGCTGCTCGAACGGATCTCCGAAGGCAGGAGCTTCGAGCAGGCCTTCCGAGATCTCACCGGGCTGCCGCTGGCGGGGGTCGAAGGATCCTTCTGGCGGCAGGAAGCGTTCTGGATCCGCTGGTTCCCGTTGATCACCAGCTCGACGGTGCTGTGGGCGATGATCAGCCTGCTCGCCGTCCTCGCCTTCCGGCGGCGCCGGGAGCGCGACCGCGAGATGCAGCAGCAGTGGCTCGACGAGGAGGCGGCGGAAGCCCATCGTGCGCGGCTCCGGGCCGAGCTCGCGGAGCTCGAAGCGCAGCTGGCGGAGCTGTCCAGCGACGACGGCGGGACCGTACACTGACCGCTCGTCGGCGCTCGCCGTTGGTATCATCGCGCCCATGGAGCAGCCAGCAGCGAGCGTAGCGGCGTGGGAGTTTCTCGTCTCGCGTCGCGCGCGGGAGGAGTACGGCATCGACGAGGCGCCGACCCACGGTGTCGACCTGGCCGGCGTGCGGCTCCTCGCCGAGCGCATCAACCGCCATCGCACCGCCGCGGCGACCCCCGCCCCACCGATCCCCGCCGGCCAGCTCAACGCGCTGCGGTTGATCGAAGAGTTCCTCTTTCGGCTCATCGACGGTTACCGGCGGCGCCACGGCGACGCGGTGGTCCTGGACGCCTTCGGCTGGCTCGAGGAGCGCTTCGCCGCCGATCGGGTCGACGACGCGTTGGCGCTGTCGGTGGATCTCTACCCGCCCAACGAGGTCTACCGCTCGGGGCTCGACGCCGAGCCCTACCTGGCGGCGGGGGATGCCCGAGCCAAGCGTCTGTGGAGCCTCGAGCGGATGGTGGTCCTGTGGCTCGTGCAGCACAACCCCGCCGCCTCGTCGCTGGCGGACCTCTTCGACGACGGCGAGCTCGAGGACGCCTCGGGCTATCGCCAGATGATGGCGTCGCTGCGCGGCTTCTTCGCCCGGCACCCGGGAATCCGCGGACGGGTCGGGGACGATGCCGACGGCGACAACTTCTTCGACCTCCTGCAGACGCCCAGCCGGGAGCGCCCGGACTCGCTGACGGCGCAGCTCGAGCTCCTGGCCCGGGTGGTGCAGCAGCATCCCGAGGCCTTTGGCATCGATCCGTCGGAGCTCGGTCTCGAGACCATGGTCGAGTCCCTCAAGCGCGGGGTCGACGTCCTGCGCGAGGAAGAGCGACCCTTCTTTCCGGGCCCCGGCGGAGGTCCTCCCGAGCCGGCGCCGGCGGAGGTCCTGACCTTCGCCGACCTGGCCGAGGACGAGCAACGCTTCACCGAGGATCGGGACTGGATGCCCGAGCTGGTCCTCTTGGCCAAGAACACGCTGGTCTGGCTCGATCAGCTGACGCGCGCCTGGGAGCGGCCGATCCATCGGCTCGACGAGATCCCCGACGAAGAGCTCGACCGCATGGCCGAGTGGGGTTTCACCGGCCTGTGGCTGATCGGCATCTTCGAGCGCAGCCGAGCCAGCGAGCGGATCAAGCAGCTGTGCGGCAACCCCGAAGCGGCGGCCTCGGCGTATTCGCTCTGCGCCTACCGCGTGGCGGAGGAGCTGGGCGGCGACGAGGCCCTCGAAACGCTCCGCAAGCGCGCCTGGAAGCGACGCATCCGCCTGGCCTGCGACATGGTCCCCAACCACATGGGGATCGATTCCGAATGGCTGGCGGAGAGGCCCGACCTCTTCCTGTCGCTCCCCGAGAGCCCCTACCCCAACTACAGCTTCCGCGGCCCCGAGCTGTCGACGGACCCGCGCTACAGCCTGCGTATCGAAGACCACTACTACGACCGCACCGACGCCGCGGTGGTCTTCCAGCGCGTCGACCGGGGGAGCGGCGAGGTCCGCTACGTCTACCACGGCAACGACGGTACGACGATGCCGTGGAACGACACGGCGCAGCTCGACTACCTGAACCCGGAGACTCGCGAGGCGGTGATCGAGGTGATCCTCGACGTCGCGCGACGCTTTCCGGTGATCCGCTTCGACGCCGCCATGACCCTGGCCCGTCGTCACGTCCAGCGGCTGTGGTACCCGGCGCCGGGCCATGGCGGCGCGATCCCGTCGCGCTCCGAGCACGGTCTGCCCCACGAAGAGTTCCTGCGGCGGATGCCCAACGAGTTCTGGCGCGAGGTCGTCGATCGGGTCGCCGA
>JAGQSE010000163.1:9678-11786 GCA_020439725.1 Acidobacteriota bacterium | reverse complement strand
TACTTCGTCCGCACCCTGGGTATGCACCGGGTCTACAACAGCGCCTTCATGCACATGCTCCGCAACGAGGACAACGAGGGCTTTCGTTCGACCCTCAAGAACACCCTCGAGTTCGACCCGGAGGTGCTCAAGCGCTTCGTCAACTACGTCACGAATCCCGATGAAAAGTCGGCGGTGGAGCAGCTGGGCAAGGGCGAGAAGTATTTCGGGGTGTGCACCCTGATGGCGACGCTGCCGGGGTTGCCGATGTTCGGTCACGGCCAGTTCGAGGGCCTGGCGGAGAAATACGGCATGGAGTACCGGCGTGCCTACGCCGACGAGAAGCCCGACGCCTGGTTGGTGGCGCGCCACGAGCGGGAGATCGTGCCGCTGCTCGAGCGGCGCTATCTCTTCGCCGAAGTCGAGGGCTTCCGGCTGTACGACGCCGAGACCGCCGACGGCACGGTCTACGATCACCTCATCGCGTTCTCGAACCGCTTCGAAGACCAGCGGGTGCTGGTGCTCTACCACAACCGGGCCGCCGGCGCGCGCTGCTGGATCCGTCACTCGGTCGCCTGGCGGGTCGAGGAGGGCGCCGACGGCCTGCGCCGGACGACCCTCGCCGAGGCCCTCGAGATCCTTCCGGCGACGGACCTCTACTGCCGCTTTCGCGAACAGATCTCGGGTCTCGAGTACCTGTTGCCGAGCCGCGACCTCTGGGAGCGTGGCTTGATGGCGGAGATGGGTCCCTACGAGCGCCGTATCCTCATGGGCTTCGAGCTGCTTCGCGACGAGAGCGACGGCCGGTACCGGCACCTGGTCCAGGCCCTCGGTGGCCGGGGTGTTCCCGACCTCGACGCCGCCCTCGAAGAGATCCTGGTGCGACCGGTCCAGATCCCGGTCCGCGGCGTTCTTCACGGCGAGCTCCTCGGGCGTCTCTGGCGCAGCCGCGACGAGCCGGTCGAAGCGAGGAACGCCCTGCTCGACGAGGTCGAGGCCCGGACCCGTCGCATGCTCGGCGAGATCCGACCGCTGCTTGGCGACGGTACCCCGTCGCTCGGCCTCGAGTCCGAGGCCGATGGTGAGCTCGAGGCCGATGTCGCGGCGGAGGTCCGCGAGGGCATCGAGAATGTTCTCGCGCTGGCACGCCGGCGCGAGAAGGACGCCGGCCCAGAGGTCGCGGGCACGGAGCCCGACCCCCTGGCGGCGGGCGACGAGGCCGAGGACGGAGTGGCGGAGCGGGATGCCGCCGTGACGGTCCCGGGGTCTGTGGTAGCGCCAGGGCACCTGCCGGGTGACGAGACGGCGGGCTATGAGACGGCGGGCTATGAGACGTCGGTCGACGAGACGGCGGACGATGAGGCGCGGTGGGCCGGGCTCCTGGCCTGGGTGTTCCTGCGCTCGCTGGGCCGGCTCTTCGGCGGCGAGGACGCACCGGCCCGGAGCCGTGCTCTGGTCGAGGTGTGGATGCTCGACCACGTGGTCGAGGAGGCCCTGGTGGAGCTCGGTCGGGACAGCCGGTCGGCGCGGCGCGAGGCGGCGGCGGTACGGCTCTTCATCGGCTTCCAGGAGTGGTACCGCCACGTCGAGGCGGACGACACGGCGGGCTCGCTCCTGGCTTCGTGGCTGCTCGACGACGAGGTCGAGGCCTTCCTCGGGGTCCACGAGCACGGCGACGTCCGCTGGTATCGGCAGGAGGCCTTTCGGCTGCTGCTGTGGTGGCTCGAGGCCGTGGCGGAGATCGGCGTCGGGGACGGAGAGGGCGCCGATGGCGCGGTCGAGGGCGCCCGCATGGTGGTCGAGGAGCTGGCCGCGGCGGAGGAGGCGTCCGGCTATCGGGTCGACTCGCTCCTCGAGGTGCTCGGCTGCGAGCTCCCCGAGGGCTGAGCCGGACCCTGCACGGTGGATCGATGAAACGCGATAAGATCCGGCGACGGATCTATCCGACAGTTCGAGCGGTCGGTTTTTTTTGCTAGGGGTGAGGAGCGTGTAGCGATGCGGAACGTGGTGACAGCCGTCCTCGGCGGCGGTCAGGGCTCGCGGCTGTGGCCGCTGACCCGGGATCGGGCCAAGCCGGCGGTGCCGGTGGGAGGCAAGTTCCGTCTCATCGACATCCCCATCAGCAACAG
>JAGQSE010000163.1:538-9626 GCA_020439725.1 Acidobacteriota bacterium | reverse complement strand
CACCGCCACATCGCCCAGACCTACCGCTTCGACGACTTCCGCGACGGCTTCGTCAACATCCTGGCGGCGGAGCAGAACGTCGAGAACCGGGACTGGTACCAGGGCACGGCGGACGCGGTGCGCCAGAACCTCGACCGACTGACCTATCTCGACACCCACGAGGTCCTGGTGCTGTCCGGCGACCAGCTCTACTCGATGGATCTCGGCGAGTTCGTCGGCCAGCACCGCCAGCGCCGCGCCGACGTCAGCATCGCGGTCAAGCCCGTCGACCGCGAGGAGGCCCGCGGCCTCGGCATCATGCGGGTCGACGAGACCGGCCGCATCGTCGAGTTCGTCGAGAAACCCCAGGACGACGCGATCCTCGACGACCTGGCTCTCCCCGGCGATGCCCTGCAGGCCCTCGGTTTCGATGCCGAGGACGGCTCGCTCCTGGCGAGCATGGGGATCTACGTCTTCGGCCGACGCACCCTCGAAGAGCTGCTGCTCGGATCCCAGGCCACCGACTTCGGGCGCGAGGTGATTCCCTCGGCTCTCGAGAGCTGCCGGGTCTTTGCCTATGGCTACCAGGGTTACTGGCGGGACATCGGCACCATCCCGGCGTTCCACCGCGCGAACCTCGAGCTTGCCGCGCCGCTGCCCCCGCTCAACCTCTACGATCCCCTGTACCCGATCTTCACCCACCCGCGCTATCTGCCCGGGACCAAGGTCGACGGCTGTAGCGTCACCCGCTCGATCCTGTGCGAGGGCAGCGTCCTCACCGGCAGCCGGATTTTCGAGTCCATCGTCGGGATCCGTGCCCAGGTACGTGCCGGGTCGACCCTCGAACGGACGATCCTCATGGGGGCCACCAGCTACCTGCAGACCGAGGAGCAGAAGGCTCGGCCGATTCCCAGGGGGGTGGGCAAGGAGTGTTACATTCGAGACGCCATCATCGACACCAACGCGCGGGTCGGAGACGGCTGCCAGCTGGTCAACGAGCGCGGTGTCGAGGACGAGGACGGCGAGTTCCATTTCATCCGTGGCGGGATCATCGTGATCCCGCGCGATGCGGAGGTGCCTCCCGGGACGGTGATCTGAGGCCACCGGACGGGGGTGCGAAGGTGCGGCTCGAGAAAGGACAGAGGGCCTTCCGCGGTGCTGCGGGGAGCCGATGCGGTAAGCGATGGCGACGATTCTTGTTGTAGACGACGACCCGGCGATCCTGCTGGTGATCGAAGCGGCACTGCAGAAGGCCGGCCACCGCGTGCTGGGATACACCGATCCCGAGCGCGCCGCGCAGGCTGCCGAGCGCACCGCCGTCGACGCCGCCATCCTCGACATCATGATGCCCGGCCGCAGCGGCTACGACCTCCTCGGCGCGTTGCGCTCGGACCCGCGTACCCAGCTGCTGCCGGTGCTCTTCCTCTCGTCCCTCGACTCGGCTCCCGAGCGGGTGCGCGGTTTGCGCGAGGGCGCCGACGACTATCTCGGCAAGCCTTTCGATCCCGAAGAGCTCAGCTTGCGCCTCGATCGCTTGCTGGTGCGCAGCCGGCTGGTGTCGCCACGCAAGGCGGCCGCGGACGAAGGGCACGTCGACGCCAAGCCCTTGGGCCCCGGAGACCTCCTCGGCCGCTATCAGATCCTCGAGGTCATCGGCGAGGGGTCCATGGGCACCGTGTTCCGCGGTTGGGACCCGCGTCTGCGCCGTACGGTGGCGCTCAAGACGGTGCGTCTCGACGTCACCCGGACGACCCTCAGCCGTGGCGAGCTGATCTCTCGGCTGCTCGACGAGGCGGTCATGGGAGCCCGTTTCTCGCACCCCAACATCGTCGCGGTCTTCGACGTCGGGGACGCCCCCAACGCCGCCTTCATGGCCATGGAATTCGTCGAGGGCATGAGCCTCGAAGGCTATCTGCGGGCACGCCAGCGGCTGCCGAGCCAGGAAGTGCTCCATGTCGGCTATCCGGTGGCCCAGGCGCTGGCGGCGGCCCATGCGTGCAAGGTGGTGCACCATGACGTCAAGCCGGGCAATGTGCTCCTCGGTGCCGGCGGGATGGTCAAGGTCACCGACTTCGGTCTCGCCAACTGGGCCTCGGAGCTGGTGCGCGAGACCGGCCGCGTCTTCGGTACGCCAGAGTTCCTGGCGCCGGAGACGCTTCGTGGCAAGGGCTATGACGCCGCCTCGGATCTCTTCGCCCTGGGCGCCATCCTGTATCGCGCGCTGACCGGTGTTCCGGCCTTCCCCGGCAAGACGATCTCCGAGATGGTGGCCACCACCTTGGGCGGTGAGGTCGTGCCGCCGTCCGATTACCTGGTCGAGGCGGACCCGGAGCTCGAGACGCTGATCATGGCTCTGCTACAGAGGGATCGCGACCTGCGGCCGAGCGACGCCTCGCTGGTGGCCCGAGAGCTGCAATCGATGATCACCAGCGAGGTCCCCGACTGGTTGCGGCACGCGCCGCCGAAGCTGGGGGCGCTCGGGGACGACGAGGACTCGGGGGAGGATTCCCTGAGCCACTCGACCATGGTGCGCGTCTACCCGGCGACCGATCCCTAGCGCCCGCAACTACGGCTACCAGAGAGCGATACCGGTGAGCCGCCGGCCGGCTGCGGTCAGGACGGCGGGCCGGAGGGCTCCGCCGGGGCCGCCGCATCCGCCGCCGGCGGGGCCAGGAGCTCGAGCTCCTCGTCGCTCGGCTGGAGCACCGCCAAACCCACCGTCCCGGGCCCCACGTGGGTGCCGATGACCGGCCCCATTTCGGTGATCAACAGCTCGCGGACCGAGAACCGCTCGAGCACCAGCTGGCGCAGGCGGTCGGCCCACACCGGTGCCTTGGCGTGGGCGATGGCGGCGAGGATCGGCCGCTGGGGATCGATGCGCCCCGAGGCGAGATCGAGGATGCGTTTGTGGGCGTTGCGGCCGCCCCGTACCTTGTCGACGGGCACCACCTCGCCCTTGGCGACACCGAGGATGGGCTTGATTCCGAGCAGGCTGCCGATCAACGCCCGGGCTCGACCGATGCGGTTGCCGCGGACCAGGAATTCGAGGGTGTCGACGACGAAGAAGGAGTGGATGCGGTCGCTGAGATCGGGAATCCGTCGAGCGATCTCCGACGCCGGCAAGCCCCGGTCCGCGAGCCGTGCGGCGTAGAGCACGAGCATTCCCTGGGGCAGGCTCGCCTGGCGGCTGTCGACGACCTCGAGGTGGACCCGGTCGCCGTCGATGCGCTCCCGGGGCGCTCCTTCGAGGATCTCCGCCGCGGCCTCGCGGGCGTGGACCACGGTCTGGGACAGAGCTTCCGAGATGTGGATCGAGACCACGTCACGGCGCCCCAAGGTGCGGCCGTAGGCGCTGCGGAAGGCGGCCCGCGGCGGTGGGCTGGTGAAGGGGTGCTCGGGGTCCTTCTCGAGCCGGTCGAAAAACTGTCGTGATGACAGGTCGACCCCGTCGTGGAAGACCTCGCGGCCGAAGGTGACGGTCAGTGGCACGACCTCGATGGCGGTGCCGGTCAGGGCCTCGGCGGGGAGATCGGCGCAGGAGTCGGTGACCACCACGACACCGGTCTCGGGTTCCTCGAGGACCAGCACGCCGAGTCCTTCGAGCTCGAGGACCTCTTCCACCAGGCGGCCGTCGGGAGCGTCGCACGTGTCGAGAAGGTGCCCGAGGGTGGTGCCGTCGCGGGCCACCTCGAGGATCTGTTGCTGGAGCTCGCCAAAGCGGGTGGAGAAGAGCTTGGGACCGATCTCGACCCGGACGCGGAGCTTCGGGTTGGGCTTGTCCCCGAGGGCGTCTTCGAGGGCGGCGGTCATCAGCGCTTCGAGGTCGTGGGACCACTGCTCGGCGCGATCGTGGTCTCCCGGGACGACCCGGAAGGTGCCGTCGGCGCTGGTCGCGAGGCGGCAGAAACCTTTGAGCCCTTCGACCCGACCGGCGCGTGCCGCGAGGGGACGGCCGCCGCGGAGCCACAGCCCGCCACCGGCGAGGTCGATGCGGCCGGTGAAACCCTGGGCGGCGAGGGCCGGCAAGAGCTCGAAGAGGGGCCGCCGCGACAGCTGGCCCACCAGGGCGTGGACCTCGGCGTCGGTCTCGAGCCCGAGCTCCCGGGCCATCAGCACCAGCTCCAGGCGTTGGAGGAGGAGGGCAGGGGTGAGACCGTCGGCAGCGACGAAGGCGACGTGCTCGGGGACCGTACCCTCGGCCTCGGCGGCGCCCAGGGCGACCACGGTGCAGCGGCCCGATGGAGCCGTCACCAGCGTGGCGAGCCTTGGGTCCGCGAGGTTCTCCGCCGGCAGGAGAAGGACGTCCGGGGAAAGCGCTTCGACGTATTGCACGCCCTGGTCGAGGCTCGACGCGGGCGCCACCTCGTAGCCGCGGTGAGACAGTCCTTGAGCGACGGAGCGCCGGCGTTCGGCGTCGGCGTCGACGACCACCACCGAAGTCGGGCTCATGGCACCGGCTCCACGTTCGCCGGGAGCGCTGGCGTCGGGCGCCGGCTGGGCGGGAAGGGAGGGGTCGGCGGTCGCACCATCGTCGGGATCTCGGCTCCTCGAGGGAAGACTTTCATTGTCTCACAGCCCGCCGCTGGAGACGGGGACGGGGTGAGATCGGTTCAGAGCAGCTCGAGGAGCTGACCGAGGGTGGCCGGTGACAGTCCCGTGAGCTTCCAGCGCTCGCGACCGCCGAGACCCTCCCGAGCCCTCGCCTCCGCCGCCTCGTCGGGAGCCACCAGCAGCCCCGTCTGCGCCCGCTCGGAACGCTCGAGGCGCTCGATGAGAGGCTCGACGTCGGCGAAGGTCTCGGCGTCGCCGAGCCACACGACCACCGCGGTGCACAGCGGCAGGATCGCGCTCACCCGGCCCTGGGTGTCCGGGGTCAGGAGCTGGGCGTGGACCGACAGCTGGGTGCCCTCGGCATCGAGCTGGGCCGAGCCGCCTCGGCGCAGCTCGAGCTGTCGCCCCAGGCGTCCCCAGCCGGTCTCGTCGAGGTCTTCGGCGGCGCCGGCGATCAACCGGCGCAGCGTCGGCCACGAGGCTTCCTGGCCGAGCAGAAGCACATGGACGTGCTCGGAGCTCCGACCCGCTTCGCGCGCCGCGAGGACCAGCCGGCGAATGGCGTCGTGCACCTGCCGCTGGGCGTCGTCCTCGTCCTCGACGGCGTTGGCGCCGCCGCTCTCGAGGGCGCCGGCGGTGATCAGCAAGCCCTGTTCGAGAAGCCAGGCGACGGCGATCTCCACCTTCTGCGGTGCCACGGCGAGGACCTTGAGGAGTTTCTCGAGGCTGGTGCCGGCCTGTTGCAGGACCCGCAGGTAGGTGGCGGTGACGGGAATCGCATCGAAGCTCTCGGGGAGCGACGGCAGGGGTCGCTCGGCGGCGTTGAGCAGCGACCGCGGTCCGGGGACGAAGGGTCGCAGGCGGCGGAGCTCGTCGATCAGAAAGGCGGCCTCGAGGAGGAGCCCGCCGAGGGAGATCTCGAGGCCCGAAGCGGTGTCGGCGGTGTCGGGCCCGGCTGCGGTGAAGCGGAACCGGCCCTGGGCGAGGTCGGCCATGGCGAGGGCCGCCTCGCGACCGGTGAGGAGACCGAAGACACCGCTCTTGAGCGCCCCCAGGTGGACCTCGAGCCACGCTGGAGCCGCATGATCGAGGAGCTCGAGACGACCGCTGTGATGCCCCAGTTGGAGCATCTGGAGGAGCTCCCAGAAGGGGTACTGTCCGAAATCGCCCTCGAGGTCCTGGGAAGCTTCGGGTGGTGCCAGCAGGCGCTCGAGGCGCAGGTTCAGGGGTATGGGATCGTCGGGTCGCGAAGAGACGCCGGCGGAGGCCAGCAGGAGCACCGGCAGACGCGCTGTGGCCTTGTCCGACCGTAGAGCCCGCAGGACCTCGTGGCCCGACAGACCGGGCATCCTCAGATCGAGGACGACGGCGTCGATGTCCTCTTCGATGGCCAGCGGCAGGACGTTGCCGGAGCTGGTGGTGGTGAACACCCGGTGGCCGGCGCTCTCGAGAGAGGCCTCGACCTTGAGCGCGATGTCGGGGTCGTAGTCGACGACGAGGATTCTGGCCAACGGCTCCGAATGGCTCCCATGGGCGGCGAGATTCCGAAGGGAGCTCTCACCGGGGTGGTGCTTCTGCTCAGCCCGAAGAAAATACCATAGCGCCCCGAGTCGTCGTGCACCCGCCGGATGGTTCCCGGCGGGCGAAGGAGGGTCGTCTAGGTCGCCGCGGACCAGCGCAGGATGCGGACACCGTGGGCTGCCACCCGCGTCTCGCGGGCGACCGCCTCGTCCATCTCCTCCTCGTGGTCGACGGAGCTGTCGAGGACCACTCGCCAGCGGCCGCCGCTGGGCGTCGGCAGCTGAAAGGTGCACGCCGTACCGGAAGCGTTGAGCAGCGCCAAGAGCGCCCCGTCGGGCCCGTCCGGCGGGTGGAGCAGCATGCCCAGCTGGGCCAGCTCCGGGTCGTGCCAGTCGCCTTCGCTCAGGATCCGCCCTTCGGGGTGGAGCCAACCCAGCGTCGGTGGATCGGGGACACCCTGGCTCCAGGCCCAGGGTGCTTCGCGGCGGAGCTCGAAGACCCGGTGGACGAAGTCGGTGAGGTCGGTGTCGGTGCCCCGCGTGTGCCAGTCGATCCAGGTGGTCTCGTCGTCGTGGCAATAGGCGTTGTTGTTGCCGTGCTGTGTGCGGCCGATCTCGTCGCCGTGGGCGAGCATCGGCACGCCCCAGGACAACGCCAGGGTGGCGAAGAAGGAGCGCATCAGGCGGCGGCGGAGCCGGAGGATCTCGCCGTCGTGGGTGGCGCCCTCGACCCCCAGGTTGCGACTCAGGTTGTGGCCGTGGCCGTCGCGGTTGTCCTCGCCGTTGCCATGGTTGTGCTTTTGCTCGTAGCTCACCAGGTCGCGGAGGGTGAAGCCGTCGTGGCAGGTGACGAAATCGATGCTGCCGTGACGGCGCCGCGGGTAGAGGTCGCGGCTGCCGGCGAGCCGCGTCGCCAGCTCGGAGACCTTGCCGGCGTCGCCGCGCCAGAAGCCGCGCACCGTGTCGCGGTAGCGATCGTTCCACTCGGCCCAGGGGTCGGGAAAGCGGCCGAGACAATAGCCCCCGGGGCCGATGTCCCAGGGCTCGGCGATCCACTTGAGCTGGCGGAGCAGCGGGTCCTCGGTGATGGCCTTGAACAGCGGAGACCCGGCGTTGAAGCCGTCGGGGTCGCGTCCCAGGGTCGGCGCCAGGTCGAACCGGAAGCCGTCGACGTGCATCTCCCCGGCCCAGTAGCGCAGGCAGTCGAGGACCAGCTGTAGCGCCGCCGGCTTGCGGATGTCGAGGGTGTTGCCGCAGCCGCTGTAGTTGAGGTACCGCTCGGGCGCTCCCGGCTCGAGGCGGTAGTGGCCGCGATTGTCGAGGCCTCGCAGGCTCAAGGTAGGGCCGCGATGGTCGCCCTCGGCGGTGTGGTTGAAGACGACGTCGAGGATGACCTCGAGCCCGGCCCGGTGGAGACGGCGGACCAGGGTCTTGAACTCGCGGACCGGGTCGCCAAGGCTCGAGAAGCGGCGGTCCGGGGCGAAGAAGGCCAGGCTGTCATACCCCCAGTAGTTGGTCAGCCCCATGGCATGGAGGCGGCGCTCGGTGATCGAGTGCTGGACCGGCAGCAGCTCGACGGCGGTCACCCCGAGGTGGAGGAGGTGGCCGACGACGGCGTCCTCGGCGAGGCCCAGGTAGGTCCCGCGCAGAGCCTGGGGGACGTCGGGGTGGCGGGCGGTCATGCCCTTGACGTGGGCCTCGTAGAGCACGGTCTCCCCCCAGGGCGTTGCCGGCCGCCGATCGTCGCCCCAGGAGAAGGCGGGATCGACGACCAGCGAGCGGGGGACGAAGGGAGCGCTGTCCGCGGTCGAGGCCACCTCGGGCTTGCCACGCTCGAAGCCGTAGACCTCGTCGCTCCAGCTGACCGTGCCGGCGAGGGCACGGGCGTAGGGATCGACCAGCAGCTTCGAAGGGTTGTGGCGATGCCCTTCTTCGGGGCGGTAGGGCCCGTGGACCCGGAGACCATAGGCGAGCCCCGGGGCGGCGTCCGCGGCATAGCCCCGCCAGACGCCGCCGGCGTCGCGTTCGAGGGTGAGACGGTGGCTTTCGTGCCGGTCCTCGGGGGTTGCGAAAAGGCACACCTGGACCGCTTCGGCATGCTCGGCACGGACCGCGAACCACACCCCGCCGCCGTCCCAGTGGGCGCCGAGGCTCTGGCCGGCGACGTCCAGCGCGCGGAGGTCCGGTGGCGCGCTCACGGGCGCCCGCTCCCGCGGCGGTCCTTGCGGCGAACGCGGACGGCGGTCCTGCGGTGGCGATCCTGGCGAAGCGGTGTCATGGGCCGGCGGCGAGGATACACCGAAGCGGCCGCCGGTGGGCTGCTGGTGGACCGCTGGTGGGCCGCTGGTGGGCCGCGGCGTCGGACGGATCCGGCGCGGGAGCGGACGCCGAGGCGGGCCGCGAGTGCGATATCTTCCTCCCGTGAGCTCTTCAGTTTGCGCCGGATCCGAGAACCCGAAGGCTCGAGCCGTAGCCCCACCGGCGGCCCCGCCGCGACGGGGCCTCGCCTGGGGGTTGGGTGTGCTCCTGGGAACCGTCTTCGGCCTCCCCCTGGCGGCGCTGCCGGCGCCCCCGCCGCCGCTGGCGGCTCCCGTGGCGGTGTACCAGGTTCGTCTCGAGGCGCACTATGACCCCGAGAGCCGACAGATCGACGGCTTCGAGCACCTGGCGTGGAGCAACACCGCCTCGGTGCCGATCTACGAGCTGCGCTTCCACCACTACCTCAACGCCTTCGCCAACAACCGCAGCACGTTCATGCTCGGTGGCGCCCAGCTGCGCGGCATGCGGTTCGACGGCGAGCACTGGGGGTTTCTCGAGGTCTCGTCGATCCGACTCGCCGACGGCATCGACCTCAAGCCCGCCGAGCGCTTCATCGCCCCCGACGACGGCAACGAGGAGGATCGGACGGTCGCGGTCTATCCGCTCCCCGAACCCCTGCTGCCGGGCGAGAGCGTCGAGCTCGACATCGAGTTCCTGGCGCAGCTGCCCTCGGTCTTCGCTCGCACCGGTGCCGAGGGCGAGTTCGTGATGGCGGGGCA
>JAGQSE010000163.1:0-470 GCA_020439725.1 Acidobacteriota bacterium | reverse complement strand
GGGTGGAACTGTCATCAATTTCACCCGAAGAGCGAGTTCTACGCCGACTTCGGCGACTACGACGTGACCCTCGACCTGCCCGAGCGCTACCGTGGACACGTCGGCGCCACCGGTCACCGGGTCGAGGAAGAGGTCGCCGACGGCCGGGTGCGCGAGCGGTATGTCCAGGAAGGCGTTCACGACTTCGCGTGGACCGCGGACCCGCGCTACCGCGTGTACGAGGAGAGCTTCGACCCGGACCGCGACGTACCGCCGGAGCTGCGCCGCGAGCTCGTCGATCTCCTCGGCTTGACGCCCGAGGAGGCCCGGCTCCGACCCGTCACGCTTCGCCTGCTGCTCCAGCCCCAACACGCACCCCAGGCCCGAGCTCACTTCGACGCGGTCAAGATCGGCCTGGCGGAGCTCGGGTTGCGGCTCGGGGCCTATCCCTACCCGACGCTGACGCTGGTGGACCCGGCTTTGGGCGCCGG
>JAGQSE010000010.1:5174-12697 GCA_020439725.1 Acidobacteriota bacterium | reverse complement strand
ACCACCAGGCTGAGGGCGAAGTGGGGACGCTCGTCGGTGCGGTAGGCGCGCACCTCGAGCTCCCCGGTGCCCTGCGCCAGCACCGGTTCCATGGGGTAGTTCTGGAACACCAGGAAACTGTCGAAAAGGTGGTCGCCGGCGTCGACCTCGGACCAGCGCTGGATCCGGGTCAGCGCGCTGTACTCGTACTCGCGCTGCTCCGCCTGGGCGTCGCGGAGCCGCCGGAGCCACGGTAGGACGCCCTCCCGGGGCTCGCGGCGGACCCGCACGGGCAGGGTGTTGATGAACAGCCCGACCATCGACTCGACCTCGGGCAGCTCCGCCGGGCGGCCCGAGACGGTGCCGCCAAAGACGACGTCGCGCTCCCCCGAGACCTCCGCCAGCAGCAAGCCCCAGGCACCCTGGACCAGCGTGTTGACGGTGACCTGGCCACGCCGGGCGAAGGCCTGGAGCCCCCGCGTCGCCTCGCTCGACAGCGCCAGGCTGCGCCGCGCATGGCTCGGTCCATGGCCGCCGTCAGCGGCCCTAGCATCGCCGGCCAGACGGTCGTAGGGCAGCGGCGTCACCGTCGAGAAGCCCGCGAGAGCGCGGCGCCAGTAGCCCTCGGCGCGCTCCGGGTCCTGCCGCCGGAGCCAAGCGATGTAGTCGCGATAGCGCGGCGCCGGCGCACCGTCGGCGAGGCGGGACGCGCCGGCGTAGGCGTCGAGGAAGTCGCGGAACAGCACCGGCAGGCTCCAGCCGTCGAAGACCGACTGGTGGAAGGTCCACACCATCTGCCAGACCTCGTCCTCGAGCCGCACCAGGTGAAACCGTTGGAGCGGCGCGCGATCGAGCTCGAAGCCACGGGCCCGGTCGGCCTCGAGGAGCTCGGCGAGACGGGCCCTCCCCTCGGCGGCGGGCAGCGCGCGCCAGTCGAGGATCTCGAGGGGTACCTCCACCGAGCGCTCGACCCGCTGCAGCGGTCGCTCGAGCCCCTCCCAGCGGAAGGCGGTACGGAGCGCCGGGTGGCGCGCCGCGGTGCGTTGCCAGGCGGCGCCGAAGCGCTCGGGGTCGAGAGGGCCCAGCTCGCACAGGACCTGCGCCACGTACTGGCCGCTGCCAGGCTCGTAGAGGCCGTGGAAGAGCATCCCCTCCTGGAGCGGCGAAAGGGGGTAGACGTCCTCCACCTCTCCCCCGGCGTCCCCACCGACGACCTGGTCGAAGACCGCCGCATCGAGGTCTTCGATCCCGACCAGCAGCGGGAAGTCCGACGGCGTCGCCCGCGGCGTCGCGTTCCGGCAGTGGCGCGCCAGCCCGGTGAGCGCCGCCAGGTAAGCCGCCGCCAGCCGCTCGACGGTCTCGCGGCGGTGGACTTCCGGGCTGAAGGTCCAGGCGACCTCGAGGACGCCGCCGCGGACGCCGACGTTGATCGCCAGGAGGTGCGTCCGCGCCTCCTCCGGGTCGGCGGCGGGCCCGGGATCGTCCTGCGACAGACGCGGTCCGGGGCCGCCCTCGGCGGTGGGGCCGTCGAGCTGACCGACGTAGTTGAACAGGACCTCCGGCGCCGGCCTCTCCGCCAACGCCTCGTCGCGAGCCAGGTAGCGCAGCACGCCGTAGCCGAGCCCCTCGCGCCCTTCGGCGGCGCCGGGCAGGGCGCGGAGCTGCTCCTTGATCGCGGGCAGATCGCGGGTTGGATCGCCGTCGTGCTCGGAAGCGCTCTCGGCGGCAGGGAGCTCGAGGATCACCGGGTAGAGGGTCGTGAACCAGCCGACGGTGCGCGACAGGTCGACGTCGTCGAAGAGCTCGGCCCGGCCGTGGCCCTCGAGCTCGATCCCCAGCCGGCGGCTTCCCGTCCAGCCTACGAAGGCTCGCGCCAGGGCGGCCAACAGGGCCTCCCGAGGACGTGCCCGGTAGGCCCGCGGCACGTGCTCGAAGAGCTCGCCGGTGGCCTCGGCGGGGAGCGTCGTCACCAGCGTCTCGGCGCCGCCCTCGAGGGGCGTCCCATCGAAGTCGCGCGGCAGCGGCGGGGCTATCGGCGCCGCGGCCCAGACGCTCCTCTCCGCCGCCGCGCCACCCTCCCGCGCCCAGCCCTCGAGGCGCCGTCCCCAGGTCCGCCACGACGTCGTCTTGGGCGGCAGGACCGGCTCGCGCCCCGCGGCGAAGGCGTCATGGGCCGTCACCAGGTCTTCGATCAGGAGGCGCCACGACACCGCGTCGACCACCAGGTGATGGGCGACGAGGATCAGCCGCTGGGCTTCGTCCTCGCCGAGACCGGCGAGCGCGGCGCGGAACAGCCGGCCGGCCTCGAGATCGAGCCCCGCCTGGAGCCCTCCGCCCAGACTGGCGAGAGCCCGCCGTGCGCCGGCGGGGGTGAGCCCGGAGAAGTCCGCCAGCACCAGGTCGACCTCGGCCCGTGGCAGGAGCTCCTGGTGCCAGCCGTCGTCGCTCTCGGTGAAGCGGGCGCGCAGGGAGTCGTGATGCTCGAGGACGAGCGCCAGGGCCTGCTCGAGGGGCTCGGCCCGCCAGGGCTCGGGCAGCTCGAGCACCACCGGCAGCGTGAAATGGTCGGGGTTGGTGCGCCCGCTCTCGAGATACCAGCGTTGGGCCGGGGTCAGCGGCGCCAGTCCGGTCACCGCTCCCTGCTCCGCCTCGACCGCTGCTCCGCCCTCGGCGGCCGCCGCCAGCGCCGCCACGGTGGGATGCTCGAAGATCTGCCGGGTCGTCACCTTGAGACCCGCGCGGTTGGCGCGAGCGGTGATCTGGATGGCGAGGATCGAATCGCCGCCGAGCTCGAAGAAGTTGTCCTCGACCCCAACCCGCTCGACCCCCAGCACCGACCGCCACACCGCCGCCAGCTGCGCTTCGGCCTCGTTCCGCGGCGAGACGAAGGGCTGGTCGAGCTCGGGGCGGCCACCGAAGACCTCGGGCAGCGCCCCACGGTCGACCTTGCCGTTGGCGTTCAGGGGCAGCTCGTCCAGGAGCACGAGATGCGAGGGCACCATGTACTCGGGCAGGTGCCCGGCGAGCGCCCGCCGTAGCTCGACGACGGAGGGCTCGGCCCCCGGCTCGGGCACGGCGTAGGCCACCAGCTGCGGCACGCCGGCGGGACCGGGTCGTGCCACCGCCACCGAGCGCAGCACTCCGGGGAGCGCCTCGAGGGCCGCTTCCACCTCGCCGGGCTCGACCCGGAAACCGCGGATCTTGAGCTGGTGGTCGAGCCGCCCGAGGAAGTCGAGGACGCCGTCGGAGCGGTGCCGGGCACGGTCGCCGGTGCGGTAGAGGCGGGTGCCGGGGACCTCGCTCCAGGGGTCCGGAACGAAGCGCTCGGCGGTCATGGCCGGGCGCCCGCGGTAGCCGCGACCGACGCCGTCGCCACCGACGAAGAGCTGGCCGACGACCCCCGGCGCCAGGGGCTCGAAGCGGTCGCCGAGGACATAGAGCTTCGCCCCCGACACCGGCCGGCCGATGGGCATCTCCCCCACCGGCGGCGGCGCGCCGGCGGCGAGCTCGTGGACCGACGAGGTGATGGTCGTCTCGGTGAGCCCGAACACGTAGACCAGCCGGACGCCGAAACGCCGCCAGGCCTCGAGCGCCGCCGGCTGTGGCCGCTCGCAGCCGAGGAGCAGGAAGCGCAGCGTCGCCGGCGGCAGCGCTCCCCGCTCGTCGAGGTCGCGCACCCACTCCTGCCAGAAGGCCGCGGGCAGCTCGACCCCGGTGATTCGTTCGTCTTCGAGGATGCGCTGGAACTGCCCCAGCGACAGCAGCAGGTCCTGGTGGTGGAGCACCACCGCGGCACCGGCCAGGAGGGTCGGGAAGACCTCCTCGATGAGGACGTTGAAGCCCGGCGAGGCGAATTGCAGCACGCGGTCGTCCGGCTCGAGACCAAAGCGACGCACCATCGAGCGCGTGTAGGCGGTGAGCGAGCGGTGGCTGACCAGGACGCCCTTGGGCCGGCCCGTCGAGCCCGAGGTGTAGATCGTGTAGGCCAGGGCCTCGGGCTGCGGCGCGGGCGCCGCGACCGAATCCGCCGGTGCCACCGGCAGCTCCTCCACCCGCAGCAGATGACGACCGGACCCGTCGGCGAGCTCGGGCCGGGCCGCGAGGACCTCGCCGTGGGTGAGGAGCGCCGCCGCGCCCGAGTCCTCGAGCACGTAGCGCAGGCGCTCCGCCGGGTGCGCCGGATCCATCGGCAGACAGACGGCGCCGGCCTCGAGGATCCCGAGCAGCGCCACCGGCAGCTCGAGGGAGCGCTCGAGACAGATGCCCACCACCGTCTCGGCACCGATGCCTCGCCGGGAGAGCACCGCTGCCAGGGCTCGCGAGCGCTCGAGGAGCTGGGCGAAGGTCAGCGTCCGGCCGTCGCACTCGACCGCGATGCTCTCGGGAAAGCGCTCGGCCCGCTCGGCGATGAGCCGGTGGACCGGCACGTCGAGGTCCCCGGCGGCGGGACCGCCGCTCCACTCGCGGAGCACCTGGTGCCGCTCGGCCGCGGCCAGCGGGCTCCAGTCGCGCACCGGGACCTCGGGCGAAGAAAGCAGCGAAACCACCAGATGCCGCAGCTGACGGAGCAGCCGGCGTACCGCCGGGCGATCGAAGCGGTCGCGGCGGTACTCGATCTTGAGCTCGAGACGGCGCCCCGGGGAGACCACCACCATCAGCGGGAAGCCCGGCTCCTCGGCGATGTCGAAGTCGCGGCAGACGAGGCTCCCCGAGCGTTCCGCCAGCGCCTCGTCGAGGGGATAGCTCTGGAAGCTCAAACAGGTCTCGAAGAGCGCGCTGCCGGCGGCGACCGGGCTCCACTTCTGGAGGTCCACCAGCGGCGTGTGCTCGTGGCGCCGCGCCTCGAGCCGCCGCGCCTGGAGCGCCGCGAGCCAGGAGCCGACGCTGTCCTCCGAACCCGCGTCGACCCGCACCGGCAGGGTGCTGACGAACATGCCGACGATGCCCTCGACCCCCGGCAGCTCTGCCGGGCGCCCCGAGCCGATGCTGCCGAAGACGACGTCCGGAGCTCCCGTGGTCACCGCCAGGAGACGGCCCCAGGCGCCCTCGAAGAGCGTCGCCGGGGTGATCTTGAGCCGCCGCGCCAGGTCGGCGACGGCGGCGCTCTCGTCCTCGACGAAGGCCAACGTCTCGACGTCATGACCCTCGCCGACCACCGCCCCCAGGTCGAGACGGGTCGGCTCGGCGAAGCCCGCGAGCTCGCCGCGCCAGAAGCTCTCGGCCGCGGCGGCGTCCTGCTTCTGGAGCCAGGCCACGTAGTCGCGGAAGGGGCGGCGGCTGGGCAGCACCGGCTCGGGGGCACCGGCCACCGCCGCTTCGTAGAGCGCCAGGGCCTCCTCGAGGACCTGCGGGTAGGACCAGCCGTCGAGCAGCAGGTGATGGAGCGTCCAGACGAACTCGTGGCGCGCGCCGGAGCGGCGGATCAGCGTGATCCGCGCCAGCGGCGCGCGGGCCAGGTCGAGACCGCGCTCACGGTCGGCGGCGAGGAATTGCCGCCGGCGCTCCGCCTGGTCGCCCTCGTCGAGGGCGCTCCAATCTTCGAGCTCGAAGGGCAGCCGGACCTGCTTGGCGACCACCTGGAGCGGTTTCGCGGCGGTCTTCCAGACGAAGGCCGAGCGCAGCACCGGGTGGCGGTCGACGACCCGCTGCCAGGCGGCCTCGAAGGCCGCCACGTCGAGGGTGCCCTCGAGGGTGCCGGTCACCTGGACGAGGTAGGCGCCCGGCTCGACGAGGTCGTGGAACAGCATCCCCTGCTGGATCGGAGACAGCGGGTACGCATCCGCGACGTTCTTGGCTGCGGTGGACATGGCAAACCCCGGGTCTGACGCCGCCGGGGCTGATCCCCGGCGACGAGTCCGTCAAAACTCCTCGAACTCGATCTCGCCGAAGGCCTCCGCGAGCTCGTCCTCGCCCATCTCGGTGAGGGCGAAGTCCGAGGCCGTGAAGCCACCGGCATCAGGATCCAGACAATGCGCGATCAGGGCCTCGAGCTCCTCGGTGAAGCGTCCCCCGAGGGCTTGGACCCGATCGCGGCTCAACACATCCGAAACGAAGCTCCAGCGCGCCACGAAACGCCCGTCCGCCACCTGCGCATCGATCGACAGCAGGTGCTCGGGACGCTGGCGCGGGCTGCGCGTCGCGCCCACCGATTCCGCCGCGGGCAGGAGCGGCGAGCCCTCCGGCAGCGCCTGATCGAGCTGCCCGAGGTAGTTGAAGGCGATCTGCGGCTCGGCGGCCCCGGCGAGCTCTGGGTGCCTGGCGGCATAGCGCAGCAAACCGTAGCCGATGCCTCCCGCAGGCACCGCCCGCAGCCGCTCCTTGACCGCCTTGAGGGCCTCCCCCGGCGCCTCGCGGCCGGCGAGGTCGAGGACCACCGGGTAGACGGTGGTGAACCAGCCGACGGTCCGTGACACGTCGGCGTCCTCGAACAGCTCCTCGCGGCCGTGGCCCTCGAGATCCACCGCCACCACCGCCGCCCCGCTCTCCGCCGCCACCGCCCGTGCCAGTGCGGTGAGCAACAGGTCGGGGACGCGGGTGCCATAGGCCGCGTGGACCTCCGTCAGAAGAGATCGGGTGGTTTCCGGCGAGAGCTCGGTGCGGAAAGGCTCGCCGGCCGGCGCTGCCGAAGGGCTGCCGATCCGCCAGGGGCACCCCGCCGCCACGGCGCGGGCGGTCTCGATCCAGTGGCCGGCCTCGGCACCGAGGGCTTCACCCGTGGCGTGTGCCGCGAGCCGTTCCGACCAGCCGCGGAAGGAGGTGGTCTTGGGTGGCAAGCGGAGCGGCGCACCGGAGCGCGAGCGCTCGTAGGCGTGGTGCAGGTCCTCGATGAGCAGACGCCACGACACGCCATCGACCACCAGGTGGTGCGCCACCAGGAGCAGCCGCCCCGCGTCGCCGTCACCGAAGCGGAAGACCACCGCGCGGAGCACCGGCCCCGCCGCCAGGTCGAGGGAGGTCTGGAGCCCGGCGGCGGCGCCCTCGAGGGCAGCGCGGCGGTGCGGCTCGGCGAGACCCGACAGGTCGACGGTGCTCGCCGGCACCGTGACCCCGTCGCCAGGCTCCGCGTGATGCTGACGCCACTCGCCGGCCCGATCGCGGGAGAAGCGAAGCCGGAGCACGTCGTGGTGCGTCGCCAGCGCCGCCAGCGCCGCGTCGAGGGCCCGGGGCTCGAGGGCCTCGCGGAGCGCGAAGAGCAGCGGCATCGTGAAGTGGTGCGGCTCCTCCGGCTCGGCGGCGAAGAAGCGTCGCTGGATGGGGGTGAGCGGTGCCTCGCCGGCCACCGCCCCCTGCTCGGCGTCGAGGTGCGCCGCGGTCTCGGCGACCAGTGCCAGCTGCGCCACGGTCTGATGCTCGAAGATCTGCTTGGCGGTGATCTTGAGCCCCGCCTGCTGCGCCCGCGCCACCACCTGGATGCTCAGGATCGAGTCGCCGCCGAGCTCGAAGAAGCCGTCGTCGACGCCGACCCGTTCGAGCCCCAGGACCTCGGCCCAGATCGCCGCCAGCACCTCCTCGCGGGCGGTGCTCGGGGCGGCGAGCTCGCCCCC
>JAGQSE010000010.1:2719-5100 GCA_020439725.1 Acidobacteriota bacterium | reverse complement strand
AAGACCGCCGGCACCATGTACTCGGCCAGCGACGTCTCGAGGTGGTGCCGGAGCTCCCTCGCGGTGGGGGGCTCCTCGCCCTCGACCGGCACCGCGTAGGCCACCAGCCGGCGGTCGCCGCTCGCCTCGAGCCGCGCCACCACCACCGCCTCGGCGACCCGTGGGTGGCTGCGCAGCGCGCTTTCGACCTCGCCCAGCTCGATGCGGAAGCCGCGCACCTTGACCTGGTGGTCGGCGCGGCCGAGGAACTCGAGGTGACCGTCCGCCAGCCAGCGGGCCAGGTCCCCGGTGCGGTACCAGCGGTCCCGGGCACTCTCGCCCTCCCCCGCCACCGCGCCGATCTCGACGAAGCGCTCGGTGGTGAGCTCGGGCCGCGCCAGATAGCCGCGGGCGACGCAGGGTCCACCGATGTAGATCTCCCCGGGCACGCCCGGCGGCACGGGTCGGCCGGTGTCGTCGAGCAACCGGAGCACCGCCCCCGGCAAGGGCCGGCCCAGGAGCCCGCGGACCCCTGGCGGCGAGCCGTCCCGGGGCACCGCGTAGCTCGAGCAGATGATGGTGCCCTCGGTGGGACCGTAGAGCACCTCGACGCGGGCCTCGGGGAAGACCTCGAGGACGTCCTCGAGGAGATCCGCGGGCACCGCGTCGCCCCCCAGGAAGACCCTGCGGACACCGGCGAACCGCCGCTCGCCGTGGCTCCGCGCATAGGCCACCAGCTGGCGCATCAGCGTCGGCACCGTGTGCACCAGCGTCACCCGCTCGAGACGCTCGACCAGCGGCTCGAGCTCGAGGATCTGGTCGTGGGTGACCAGGTCGACGGCGCCGCCGGCGAGCAGCACGCCCCAGGACTCGAAGAGCGAGATGTCGAAGGAGTAGGCCGCGGCATAGAGCATGAGGTCGCCGGGGCCGAAACCGAAGCGCGCGGCGCTGACCCCGAGGGTGTGGGCCAGGTTGCGGTGGCTCACCTCGACCGCCTTGGGCTGGCCGGTGGTGCCCGAGGTGTAGATGCGGTAGGCCAGGTCGTCGAGGGCCGGGGACCCGGGTGCGCCTCCGCCAAGGCGGCCACGGGAGGGCGCCCCTACGGCGTCCACGGCGACGGGATCGTCGACCAGGACGACCTCGGGAAGCACCCGGCGGAGGTCTTCGGGCACCGTCTCGACGACCGCGCGACGGCTGACCACCAGCACCGGTTGCGAGTCCCGGCACATGAAGACGAGGCGCTCCGACGGGTAGCTCGGGTCGAGGGGCACGAAGGCACCACCGGCGTACCACACCGCAAGGGTGGCGACGAGCATCTCGGGGCCGCGGTCGATGCACAGACCCACCGGCACGCCCGGCCCGGCGCCCCGCGCCAAGAGCTCGGTGGCGAGCTCCTCGGCGGCGGTGTCGAGCTCGGCGAAGCTCAACCGGCGGTCGCCGTCGCCGTGCCCCGTGAAGAGCACCGCCGGAGCGCCGCCGGAGCCTTGGGCTCGACGGTGGAAGAGCTCGGCCACCGTGGCGGTGGGAGCCGGGAACGCCGGACCCGAGGCCCACTCGCGCTCGACCTGGGAGCGCTCCGCGGGGGACAGGAGGTCGATCTCGACGAGGGGTCGCTGGGGCTCGCTCAAGGCGCCGGCGAGGAGGGTCTCGAGATGCCCGGCGAGGCGTAGCACGGTGGTCTCGTCGAACAGGTCGGTGTTGTACCCCAGCCAGGTCGTCCAGCCGCCGTCGCGCCGTTCGAGGGTCACCATCAGGTCGAACTTGGCACCGGCGCTGCCGAGGTCGACGGCCCGCGTCTCGATGCCTTCGAGGCGGAGCTCGCCGAAGCCCCGCGTTTCGGCGCCCCGCGCGGACCCACCGGCGCCGCCGAGGACGGTGAACATCACCTGGAAGAGCGGCGTGTGGGCGAGGCTCCGCTCCGGCGCCAGCTCGTCGACCAGCCGCTCGAAGGGCATCTCCTGGTGGGAAAAGGCGTCGAGGCAGACCTGCTTCGAGCGGGCCACCGCCTCCTTGAGACTCGGCGAGCCGGAAAGCTCCGTGCGCAGCACGAGGGTGTTGACGAAGAAGCCGATGAGGCGCTCGGTCTCGAGCCGGTTCCGGCCGGCGATGGGCGTCCCCACGGACACGTCGTCCTGGCCCGAATACCGGGCCAGGAGCACCTGGAACGCCGCAAGCAAGGTCATGAACAGCGTCGCCTGGGAGTCCCGCGCCAGGTGCCGGAGGGCGTCCGACAGGTCCGCCGGCAGGCTCAGACCCACCGAGCCGGCGCGCATCGAAAGATCGACGTGACGGGGCCGGTCGGTGGGCAGCTCGAGGACCGGCGGCGCACCGGCCAACTGCCGTCGCCAATAGTCGACCTCGGCCGCCAACACCTCGCCGGAGAGCCACTGTCGCTGCCAGGC
>JAGQSE010000010.1:0-2675 GCA_020439725.1 Acidobacteriota bacterium | reverse complement strand
CGCAACGCCTGGTAGATGGTCGAGACCTCCTCGACGAGGACCCCCACCGACCAGCCGTCGCTGACGATGTGGTGCATGGTGAAGAGGATCGCGTTGCTCTGCGGCGCCAGCCGCACCGCCCGCGCCCGCAGCAACGGCCCCCGGGCCAGGTCGAATCCCGTCTGGGCGTCGCGATCCACCAGCCGTGCCAGCTCGGCCTCTCGGTCCGTCGACGGCAAGCCGCCGAGGTCGATCACCGGCAGCGGCAGCTCCCGACCCTCGTCGACGACCTGCACCGGTCTTCCCTCGAGCTCCTCGAAACGCGTCCGCAACGATTCGTGACGCTGCCGGACGTGCGTCAGCGCCCGCTCGACGAGGACCAGGTCCAGCGGTCCCTCGGCGAGCATCGGCATCGGGATGTTGTAGGTCGGGCTGTCGGGTTCGAGTTGATCGATGAACCACAACCGCTGCTGGGCGAAGGACAAGGGCAGCTCCCCGTCCCTCGGCACCGGCACCAGCGCCGGCGGCTTCGGCCCAGCGGTCCCCGAGCGGCGCAGGTCCTCGATACCCCGCGCCATCCCGGCGACGGTGGGGCTCTCGAAGAGCAGGCGCAGCGGAGCCTCGACGGCCAGCGCCTGCCGGATCCGCGACATCACCTGGGTGGCCAGGAGCGAATGACCGCCGAGAGCGAAAAAGTCTTCGCCGCGGCCGACCCGCTGGACCTCGAGGACCTGGGCCCAGATCTCGGCCACGATCCCCTCGAGGGGACCCCGCGGCGCCACGTACTCGGCGGCGGCCCGCGTCAGCTCCACGTCGGGCGCCGGGAGGGCCTTGCGGTCGAGCTTGTTGTTGGCGCTCAGCGGGAGCTCCGCCATCTTGACGATGGCCCCGGGGACCATGAAGTCCGGGAGCTCCTCGGAAAGCCGATGGCGCAGCACCGTCGTGTCGACGTCGTGGCCCGCGGCGGGTACGACATAGGCCACGAGGCGCTTGTCGCCACCGGCGGTCTCGAAGACCGTCACCACCGCCTGGCCCACCTCCGGCCGGGCCAGCATCGCCGCTTCGACCTCGCCGGGCTCGATCCGGAAGCCGCGCACCTTGACCTGCTGGTCCGAGCGTCCCAAGAACTCGAGACGCCCCTCGCCGACCCAGCGGACGACGTCACCGGTTCGGTAAAGCCTCTCGCCGACGCCGAAGGCATCGGGGACGAAACGCTCCGCGGTCAGGGCCGGGCGACCCGCATAGCCGCGCGCCAGGCCATCGCCGCCGGTGTAGAGCTCGCCCGCCACCCCCGCGGGCACCAGCTGACCGAAGCGGTCGAGGACGAAGACCCACGAGTTCGAGACCGGGCGCCCGATCGACACCGTCGTCCCTACCTCGTCCGCTGCGTCCATGCCGTGACACGAGGTGAAGGTGGTGTTCTCGGTGGGCCCGTAGCCGTCGATGACCCGCGGCCCGCCTTCGAGCTCGAGCACCTGCCGGACCCGATGGGGAGAGAGCACGTCGCCGCCCGCCAGGAGCTGGCGCAACGGCCGCAGACCCTCGAGCCGCTCGTCGACCATGACGTGGAAGAAGCCGGCGGTCAGCCAGATCGTGGTCACGCCAAAGTCGCGGATCGCCGCCTCGACGCTCTCGGGGCTGGGCTTCTCGGGGGGCATCAGGACGACCCGGCCACCGTTGAGCAGCGGCGCCCAGAGCTCCAAGGTCGACAGGTCGAAGGACATGGGGGCGAGCTGTAGGAAGACCTCGTCGGGGCCCAGGTCCGCGTAGTTGGCGCCGCGCACCAGCCGGACGATGCCGCGATGCGGGATGGCGACGCCCTTGGGCCGCCCCGTCGAGCCGGAGGTGTACATGACGTAGGCCAGCTGCAGCGGATCGGGCGCGGCGAAGCTCGCTCCGACCGCCTCCCGGGCAGAGGCCTCCGCCACCACCGCCTCGAGCAGGAACTTCGGTGCTCCGTCCGCGGGCAGACGGGCATCGAGCCCTTCCTGGGTGAGGACGAGAGCGGCACCGGAGTCCTCGACCATGAAGCGGAGCCGCTCCTCCGGGTACTCCGGCGCCAACGGAACGTAGGCACCCCCGGCCTGGAGGATCGCCAGGTGGGCCACCACCATGTCGAGGGAACGGTCGACGCACAGCCCGACCCGCACCTCGGGCCCGACACCGTGGTCCCGCAGCCAGAGCGCCAGCCGGTCGACCTGGGCGGCGAGCTCGGCGTAGGTGAGGGACCGGTCGCCGGCGACCACCGCGACCGAGTCCGGGTACTCGCCGGCGGTCTCCGCGAAGAGCCCGATGACCGAGGCTTCGCGAGGGTAGTGCACCGGGGCCGAAGACCACTCGACGACCAGCTGTTGGCGCTCCTGAGCGGTCAGCAGCGACAGCTCGAAGACGTTCCGCTGGGGCTCTCCCAGGGCCGAGACGAGCAGGTTGCGGAAGTGCTCCAGCCATCTCTCCATGGTGCTACCGTCGAAGACCTCGGCGCGGTACTCGAGCATCAGGTCGATACCCGCCGCCATCTCCTCGGCCTGGAAGGTGAGGTCGAAGTTGGCCCGCTGGCTGCCCTCGCCGAGAGCCTCGAACACCAGGTCCGGCAGCTTCGGCGGCTCACCGCCGGCGTTCTGCAGGACGAAGAGGACCTGGAAGAGGGGCGAGCGGTCGAGGTCCCGCTCGGGCTGCAGCTCCTCCACCAACTTCTC
>JAGQSE010000009.1:1567-6531 GCA_020439725.1 Acidobacteriota bacterium | reverse complement strand
GTGGAGCCCGAGGTGTAGATGACGTAGGCCGGCGCCTCGCTCCGCGAGCGTGCGGGCATGGAGCGGGGCTCGCCCTCCTCGACCAGCGGCCGCGGTGCCAGCACCGGGCAGCCCGCGGGAGCCAACGCCTCGAGCTCCGAGCCCGGTTCGGCGACCAGCGCGGCGAGGGTGGCGTCCTCGACCATCAGGGCCAGGCGGGCGTCGGGATACGAGGGATCGAGCGGTACGTAGGCGGCGCCGGCGTGGAGGACCCCCAGGACGGCGACCAGGAGCGCCGGCGTCCGATCGAGCCCGATACCGACGCGGTCTCCCGGCCCGACACCGGCAGCGGACAGGGCCGCGGCGAAGGCCTCGGAGCGCTGCACCAGCTGGGCGTAGGTGAGGCGTTGATCCGCCTGCACCAGGGCGACGGCGTCCGGGCTCCGCTCCGCCTGCCGCCGCACCAGCTCGTCGACCGTCGAGGCGGCGGGCGCGACCCGCGGACCGTCCCATTCGACCAGTAGCTCGTGCCGCTCGGCCGCCGACATCCACGGCAGCTCGCCGAGGGGACGCCGCGGGTCCTCGGTGATGCCCTCGAGCAGACGGACGAAATGCCGCAGCAGGCGGTCGACGTCGGCCGCCGACATCCGAGAGCGATCGTAGATCGCGCTGATGGGGAGGGTCTGGCCCTGGCGAAAGACCAGGGTCAGCGGGTAGTTGGTGCGTTCGCGGGCGTGTCCGCGGAGGATCCGGAGGTCCGCCGCGGCGAGACCCTGACTCCCCAGCTCGTACGTCGTCTGCTCGCGGCTGACCTCGCGGCTCGGTCCCAGGAGCAGGGGGTCGACCGGGTAGTTCTCGTAGACCAGCAGCGTTTCGAACATCGCATGACCGCGAGGCAATGGGCTCCAGCCCTGGATCTGGTGCAGGGCCAGGTACTCGCCGTGGCGGAGCTCGGACAGATGCCCTTGGAGGTCGCGGACCCAGTCGAGGAAGCCGCGCTCAGCCGGGACGTGAGCGCGTAGCGGCTGGGTGTTGATGAACAGCCCCACCATCGCCTGGACGTCTTCGATCTCGGCCGGCCGGCCGGCGACGACGGTGCCGAACAGCGCCTCGTCCCGGTTCAGGTAGCGGGCCAGCAAGATCGCCCAGGCCCCCTGGACGAGCGTCGCCAGCGTCACGCCTTGGCTGCGTCCCAGGCTGCTCAGACCGGCGGTGGTCGACCAGGGAACCTCGCCCGCCGCATCCGCCCACTGCTCGTCGCCACCGGCGCCGGCGCTCTCCGCCGTGCCGTACTCGAAGACCGCCGGCTCGGACAGCCCCGCGAGCTCCCGCTGCCAGGTCGCGGCCTCGTTGTCCGGATCCTGGCGCCGCAGCCACGCGATGTAGTCCCGGTAGCGGGGTGCCGGCCCGAGGGGCAGGGGCTTGCCCGCGACCAGAGCCTGGTAGCGGCGCAACAGCTCCTGGAAGAGGAGCGACACGGACCAGCCGTCGACCACCAGGTGGTGCCGTGTCCACAACAGCTCGGCGACCCCGTCCGAGAGGCGCAGCAAGGTCATTCGTACCAGCGGGGCCTGGGTCAGGTCGAAGCCGCGGCGCAGATCGCCGCGCAGCAGCTCGCTGCGACAGCGCTCCTTCCCCCTCTCGTCGAGCCGTCGCCAGTCGAGGTCGAAGAAGTCGCAGCGGCTGCGGCGCGACACCACCTGGATGGGTTCCTTGAGATCGCGCCAGCGGAACGAGGTCCGCAGAGCTCCGTGGCGGGCGGTGACCTCGCCCCAGGCACGCCGCAGGGCACCCACGTCCAGATGCCCCTCGAGGCGGAACCCCACCTGACCGACGTACATCCCGGAGTCGGGCGCCGCCAGGCTGTGGAAGAGCATCCCCTGCTGCGTCGGAGACAGGGGATAGAAGGATTCGATGTCTCGTCTCTCCATTACAGGACCTTCGTAGCCAAGGGATGGCGAAACATGACTGCTAGACTCCATCGACCATGGCCAAGCCTCTCGAGCCGGCAGCGCCGGCGTCCGACGGACCGGGCGACCGACCCGCGGAGCCGCTGTCCACCGCCGAGCAGCAGCTGGTCGAGGCCCTTGCCCGCCGCCGCTGGATCCTGACCAGCACGACCGGGCGGAGCGGTACCGGCTTCCTGGCCGCCGCCCTGGGCCTGGTGCCTGGCATGACCAGCCTCCACGAGCCCCGCCCGTGGCTCGCGGACGCGATGCGAGACGCCCAGGGTCGACCACGGACGGCGCGGCGGTTTCTCCTCGAACACAAGCTTCCCGCCGTTGCGCAAGTCGAAACCGAGCTCTACGCCGAGAGCAGCCACCTCTACTGCAAGGGCTTCCTCGAGCCCCTGGTCGAGCTCGGAATCCGGCCCGACCTGGTGATCCTGACCCGCTCCCCGCGCCAGGTCGCTCTGAGCATGGTGCGGCTCGAGACCATACCGGGGCGCACCGAGCAGGGGCTGCGCTGGTATCTGTCGCCCGCCGACCCCGGCGTGTTGCCGCTGGCCGGCTGGCACGAGCTGACGGATTACCAGCTCTGCTACTGGTACACCCGAGAGATCGCGCGGCGCAGCGCCTGCTACGAGACCCGGTTGCGGGCTCTTGGCAGCCGGGTCGTCCGCATCGACCTGACCGAGCTGCGAACCGTGACGGGCTTCGCCCGGCTGCTGCGGGAGCTCGAGCTGCCGCGGCCGAAGCTCTACGACTGGCTGCGCCTGGCGGTCAACCGCTACACGCGGGTCAACGCGAAGCGCCCGGACACCCTCAACGCCGTCCCCGTGAGCGACCTGGAAGCCCAGGAACGCGAGGTCGAGGGACGGCTCCAAGAGGCGCCTCCGGTGGTGGATCCGGGCGATCATGCGTCGTCTCCCATCACTCGCTGAACAGCCTTCCCGGGTCCACCCGCAGGGCGCGCCGGGCCGGTAGATAACAGGCGGTGAGGGCCACCGCACCGAGCAACAGGGGAACCAGGACGAAGGTCCAGGGGTCGCGGGCTCGAACGCCGTAGAGCTGGCTCTCGAGCAACCAGCCCAGTCCGGCGGCCAGGGCGAGACCGAGCCCCAGGCCCACCGCCACGGGCAGGATGCCGCGAGCCAGGATGCGCCGCAGGATCTCGCCGGAGCGCGCGCCCAGGGCGATGCGGATGCCGATCTCGCGGCGCATTTGCTCGGTGAAGAACGACTGGACCCCGTAGATGCCGAAGGCGGCGAGCAGCGTCGCGAGGACCGCGAACAGACCGACGACGAAGGCCCGGAAGCGCTCGGTGGAGACCGACCGCCCCACCGCCTCCTCGATCGTCCGGACGTTGGCCACGGGCAGACCGGGGTCCATTTGCCGGAGCGTGTCGCGGACGGCCTTGACCGCGGTCTCCGGCGAGCCATGGGTCGAGATCACCAGGCTCATGGCGGGCCACGGCCGTTGCAGCATCGGGACGTAGACCTCGGGCCGTGGGCTCTGATCGAGACCGAAGTGGCGGACGTCGCCGACCACGCCGACGATCTCCCGCGGCACGTCGTCGGCGCCGTCGCTGATGAACAGCGTCTGTCCCAGCGCGCGGCCGCCGGAGAAGTAGCGTTCGGCGAAGGCGTGGTTGACCAGCGCCACCCCGGGTAGCTCGGAATCGAAGGCCGTGAAGGTGCGACCCTCGAGCAGCGGGATGCCGAGGGTTTCCGTGTACCCGACGCTGATGCGCCGGTACTCCGCGACCAGGGCCTCGTCGGGGCTCGCGCTCTCGCGTCCGGCAATGGTGAAGGAGCGGCTACCGTCCTCGCCGCTCATCGGCAGGTGGGACGTTGCGCCGGCGGACTCGATGATCGGTTCCTGGCGCAGCCGTTCGAGCAGGCGGTGGAAGAAGGCACCGGGATCGTCGCCCTCGGACAGACGGGCCCAGGGCACCGACAGGTCGACGGTCACCAGATGCTCGGTGCGGAAGCCCGGGTCTTCGCCGAGAACGGTCGAGAAGCTGCGCAACAGCAGGCCGGCGCCGATCAGGAGCATCACCGCCAGGGTCACCTCGGCGGCCACCAACACGGTGCGCAGCCAGCGTCCGGCGACCTGCCGGCCCTGCGAGCGTCCGGCGCCGCCGAGGCTCGAGGCCAACGCCGCCCGCGAGCCCGCGAGGGCCGGGAGCAACGAGACGACCAGACCGATGACCAGAGACAAGCAGAGCGCAAAGGCGTAGAGCCGCCAGTCGAAGGTCAGCCGGTCGAGACGAGGCACGTCCACCGGCGTCAGAGCCCGCAGCCCGGCGACCCCGAACCAGGCGACGGCAAGCCCGGCGGCGCCGCCGATCAACCCCAGGACCAACCCCTCACCGAGGAGCTGTCGCATCAGCCGCCCGCGACTTCCCCCGAGGGCGGCGCGCACCGCCATCTCCTGGCGCCGGCTGGCGCCCCGCGCCAGCAGCAGGTTCGCGACGTTGGCGCAGGTGATGAGCAGAACGCACCCCACCGAGAGCAGCAGCAACACCAGCGCCGGTCGCACGGGCCCCACGAGCTCGTCGCGCAACGGCACCACGCGCACGCTGTGACCGGCGTTGGTGTCGGGATAGGTCGCCGCCAGCTGGGCGGCCAACCCCTGCATCTCGTCCTGAGCCCGCCCGAAGCTGACGCCCGGTGCCAGCCGGCCGAGAACCGTCAGGAAGTGCGCCAGGCGATTGGTCGCAGCCTCCGGCGTCGGCGCGTACACCGCTATCAGGTCGATGGTCTTGCCGAGGAAGAGGAAATCCTCGGGCAGCACTCCCACCACCGACGCCACGGTGCCGTCGAGACGTACGTCCAAACCCTCGAGGGGGGCACCGCCGAGCTCCTTCTGCCACACGCTGTAGCTGACGATGACCACGTCCGCCGCCCCCGCCTCGCCGTCGGCGGCGGTGAAGCTGCGTCCCATGGCCGGCGGCACGCCCAGCGTCTGGAGCAGGTCGGGGGTGGCGAGGAGACCCCGCAGGCGTAGCGGAAACTCTTCGCTGGCCAGGTTGAAGAAGGC
>JAGQSE010000009.1:0-1560 GCA_020439725.1 Acidobacteriota bacterium | reverse complement strand
CGGTGTAGGCGGAGAGACCGCGGAAACCCTTGGCGTGGTCGCGCCAGTAGAAGTAGTCCGCGGGCGTCGCCAGATAGTTCTCGCCACCGACCTGGGGGCGTTGCTCCCAGACCACCGCCAGCCGTTGCGGATCGGCGAAGGGCAGCGGTTTGACGAGCACCGTGTCGACGATGCTGGTCACCGCCGTGGTGGCGCCCAACCCGAGGGCCAGGATGCCGATGATCGCGGCGGCGAACACCGGTGAGCGGCCGAGGGTGCGGAGGGTGAAGCGCAGGGTTGTCATCATGACGCGTTGCTCCTCGGCCCGGCGGCGACGGCTTCGACGCCCGCCTCTGCCCGCTCGAGACACTGTCGCAGCCGCTCGGCCAGGACCTGGACCTGTGGCGAGCTGAGCATGGTGGTGTGGCTGCCCGGAACCCGGTGCTCCTCGACCCCCCCGAGGGCCAGGGGCCGCCAACCCAGCTGCGAGCTCTCGAGGTCGTCGTCGCGGGAGGAGATGCGCGGGACGAAGAGGGTCAGCCGCCCGTCGTAGGGTCGGGGTGAATAGGCCCAGCCGGCGCGGCGGATCGCCAGGAAGACCCGGTAGAGCCGCCGATAGTTGGCTTCGCCGAGCCGCCGGGCGGCCTCCGGAGCACGTTCGCGGAACCTCTCCCAGACCAGATCGGCCCAGCGTTCCCGGTCCTCCGCCTCGAGCTCCTCGGCGCTGATCTTGAGCCCCAGGTCCCCGGCGAAGAAGTAGGTCGCCACGCCGTCGAGCCACCGCGGGTCGGCGTCGCGATGCCGCTCGTCCGCCATCGTGTCGAGGATGGCGAGACAGCCGACGCGCTCCCCGTCGTGCCGTAGCTGCCGCGCCATCTCGTAGGCGACCAGGCCGCCGACGCAATAGCCCGCGAGGTGATAGGGCCCACGGGGCTGGTGCCGGCGGATGCTCGCGAGATAGCGCTCCGCCATGGCCTCGATGGTCTCGAGGGGCTCGACCCCGGAGTCGCCGACGCCGGGGGCCTCGAGACCGTAGAGGGGCCGATCGGGCGCCAGCTGGCGCGCCAGCTCGCGATAGTTGAGGAGGTGGCCGCCGCCCGGGTGGACGAGGAAGAGCGCGGGCCGGGCGCCGTCGGTCTGGAGCCCCACCAGGACGTCCTCGCCGGCGACGGCCATGGGGTGCTCCGCGGCCAGGATCGTGAAGGGCTGGAGCTCCGCCACCGCCTGGGCCAGCGCGGCCACCGTCGGCTCGCGGTAGAGCCGCGACAGCGGGACCGCGACCCCCGACATCTCCTGGATCTGGGCCACCAGCTGGAGCACCAGGAGGGAATGGCCGCCGAGGGCGAAGAAGTCGTCGTGGACGCCCACCGCCTCGATACCCAGGAGCTCCTGGAAGATCCTCGCCAGACGCCGCTCCTTGGCGTTGCGGGGCGCCTCGTAGGGCCGGTCGAAGAGGGCCGGATCGCGCCCCGAGGCCGGCTCCGAGGAGGGGCCCGGCTCGGGCGCCGCGGACCAGCGGAACCTGCCGCGGAGGGCGGCCCGCGACAGCGGGTGGCGGGCCGTCAGCTCGGCCGCCACCCG
>JAGQSE010000162.1 GCA_020439725.1 Acidobacteriota bacterium | reverse complement strand
GTGCCGGCGCTGTGCCAGGCCATGCGGATGAAGAAGGGCCCGTAATGACCCCAGTCGGCGGGCCACCACTCCTTCGAATCGGTCATCAGCGCGTACAGGTCCTGCTTGAGGGCCTGGTAGTCGAGCTTGGAGAACTCCGAGGCATAGTCGAAATCGGGCTGCATCGGGTTCGCCTGGAGCGGACCCTGGTGAAGGATCGAGAGGTCGAGCTGGTTGGGCCACCAATCTCTGTTGCTGCGGCCCTTGGCCGGCGCATGCATCACGGGACACTTGCCGACAGGTGCGGCTTCGTTCACGGTCATCTTCCTTTCTCTTCGGCTATCTGTGCGACCGGACGGTCGCTGGTCAGTGAGTGGTTTCGCGCCGGCCCTTGAAGACCACCTGGTACTCGTGGACCTCGAAACCCTCGATCTCGTGCACGCGGTCGACGGTGACCGTCTCCCACGGGATGTCGTGGATCTCCCCGGTCGCTTCGTCGATCAGGTGATGGTGCCGGTCGGTATTGGCGTCGTAGACGATGCTCGAGGTGCTCAGCTTGACCTCGCGCAGCAGCCCGCGCTCGACGAACAGGTGGAGCGTGTTGTAGACGGTGGCCCGCGAGATCATCGGGAAGCTCTGCTGGACCTCGGAGAGCACGCGTTCCGCCGAGGGATGCTCCTCGGTCTGGAGCACGAAGTCCGCCACCGCGACCCGCTGGGCCGACGGCTGGATGCCGTGCTCACGCAGGCACTCGACGATCGATTCTGTATTTAGAACTTGTCTATTGTTCATGGTCTTCCAGGCCCGGACCTATTGTATACCTCTGCGGAGGCTTGGCCAAGTTGGTGCCTTGGCGGATTCCGGGTGGGGGCAGGATCGGTGGCGGTTCAGCATCCCGGTGGTTGTTCTTGTGTATCTCTTGGATATTTCATGCAAGAGATAAGTCATATTTGTTATAATAAGTTTGTTTTGTCTCTGCGGGCTTGGAGCTTCGGGAGGAGCAGAGGTGGCTTGTGCGGATGGGGGGATTCGGTCGTGCGACGCTCAACGACGAGGCGAGGGCTGCGATGAGACGATTTGGAGGCCGGTGGCTGACGACGTTGGGAGTGTTGTTGTTGGTGGGGAACGTCGGAACGGCGGCGGCGCAGATCCGCTGGCAGCCGATCTTCGAAGACGGCTTCGAGGACGGAACTACCTCCGCCTGGTCCTTTACCGAGGTCGGTGATGGTCCCGATGCCCCGGAGCTGGGCTTTACCGCGCCAGCGGTAGTGGTTCTCGACGACGCACAACCTACCATCGCTCTCGTCTATGACGACCCCGACGGGATCGACCTCGCCAGCTTCCACCTCCAGGTCGATGGCGTCGACCAGACTGCGGGCTGTACCGTCACGGCCACTTCGGCTGAGTGCCTACCTCCGATCCTCACCCAGGGGCACCACCTCCTCCAGGCCGAGATCGCCAGCACCACAGGCCAGGCCGTGAGCACCAGCCGTGCCTTCGATCTCTTTCTCGGTCCGGGTCCCCACACACTGGTCCTCGAGGGGACGATGGACTCGTGGGTCAGCGGGTCGGACACCACGTTCATCGGCGGTGCGGCGGGGTCGCTCCACGTCGGGGGCTCTGAGCTCGGCCGCGCGCTGGTGCGCGTCGACGGCGAGCCCCTGCGGCTCATCGGCGGTCGCAACCTCTTGAGCGCACGGCTCGAGGTCGACGTCGTCGCCAACGGCGGCGGCTGGGGCTCGGGCGGCGAGGTCGGCTTGCACCGCCTGGTACTGACCCCTTGGCTCGAGGCCGAGGCCAGCTGGGACTGCGCCACCGGGCCGGCGGCGGGATGTGAGGCGGCCTGGGAAGGCGGCGTCTTCGCCGCTGCCACCGACACGGTGCTGCACACCGACGACCTTTCGGGCACCGTCGTTTTCGACGCGCTGGCCGACGCCCAGGACTTCCAGACCGGTACCGACGACTACGGCTGGCTGCTCAAGAAGAGCGACGAGGGGACTGCCGGGTCGGTGGACTACGGCTCGCGCGAGGGTGGCTCGCCGGCGCGTCTCGAGCTGGTCTTCGAGGCACCGCCGGGCCCCGGCGGCGACGGCACACCGCCGGAGCTGTCGTTCACCAGCCCGAGCGTCCCCGTGTTCGAGGATCCTGACGCCTACGAGGTGGTTCTGTCCTACCGCGACCCCGGCTCCGGCGTCGATCCTTCGACCCTCCGGGTCTTCGAAGACGGTGCCGACCGCACCGGTCTTTGCTTGGTGGAGCCGGCCACCGCCACCTGCACGTTCCCGGCCTCCGTGGCCGCTGGCAACGTCCAGATGAAGACGGTACGCGCCCAGGTCAGCGATGCGGCGAGCAACGCCACCAACGTCGAGCTCCGAGTGGTCCTGATTTACGGCGCCGGCGACACCACCGCTCCGGTACTGATCATCGAAAGCCCACCGGAAGGCGCCGTGGTCAACTCGCCAATGGTGGAGATTCAGGGCTCGGTGCTCGACGACGGAGTGGTCGAAGCGGTTGGTCTGGGCACCACGCAGGTGCCAGTGGTCGGTGGGCTCTTCGTCGGTGACGTCGCCCTCTTTCCGGGAGAAAACGTCGTGCCCCTGGTTGCCGCCGACGGCGCCGGCCACAGCACCATGGCTCAGCGCACCGTGACCTACGACCCGGTGCTGCCCGATCTCGACGTCCTCGAGCCGATCTCGGGGCTCGAGACCAACGCGATGACGATTCGCGTCGCCGGGCTCGTCTTTGATCTCAACGGGATCAGCGAGGTCGATGTCGCAGGCTCGCCGGTGCCGGTGGTCGACGGCACCTTCGAGACGACGGTGCCCCTCGCCGATGGTGCAAATGCCATTGCGGTCCGCGCCGCCGACGCCGCCGGCAACGTCACCGAGGCGGTCCTCGAGGTCACCCGCTTCTCGGTGCCCACAGTGGTGATCACTTCGCCGTCGAGCTTCGAGCTGGTCGGCGCCAGCGTCGATGTCGAGGGCACGGTGGACCCGCCGGCGTCGACGGTGCTGGTCAACGGTGTCGCGGCGCCGGTGACCTCGGGCAGCTTCGTGGCGCCGACGGTCCCAGTTCAGCCTGGGGTCGATTTGCTGACCGCCGTTGCCACCGACGCTTCGGGACAGGTCGGCACCGCGACGGTGACGGTCGTCCGCGATGCCCGACCGCCGCAGTTGGTACTCGTGGCGCCGGCGGACGGAGCGCACGTCTTCGACCCGTCCATCGGCGTGTATGGCCGGGTGCGCGACCCCGACCTGAGCGGGGCCGGCTCGCCGCCGCCGGATGTCGAAGTCAACGGACAGCCGGCGACGGTCGTCGGCGACACCTTCTCGCTGGACTCTCTGGCGCTGAACCCGGGAGACAACCCGATCACCGTCGAGGCAACGGACCAGGTCGGTAACACGACGACCGTCGACCTCGTCGTGCACCTGGACCCCGCGACCGTTCCGCATCTGGTGGTGGTTTCCGGCGACCGGCAAGCCGCGACGATCTCGACGCTCCTGCCCGAGCCGCTGGTTGTGCGTGCCGTAGACCGCAGTGGTTCGCCGATCACCGGGGTGCCGGTGCTCTTCCGAGTGACCGGAGGCAAGGGGAATCTCGACGGCGGCCGGCGGCAGGTAGCGGCGCTCACCGACGGTGCCGGCGAAGCTTCGGCGAACTGGACCCTCGGAAGCCGCGCCGGGGTCGCCGCCCAGAGGGTCGAAGCCTCTGCGGTCGGCTTCGGCGATCCCGTCGAGCTCGTGGCCGACGCCGAAGCCGGTGCGCCGGCGATGGTGGTGGTAGACGCCGGCGCAGAGCAGGTCGGGGTGGCGGGCCAGGCGCTGCCGCTGCCGCTCGTGGCTTCGGTGGTCGACGCCGGCTTCAACCGCTTGCCGGGGGTTGCGGTGGACTTCAAGGTGGTCTCCGGGGGCGGAACCCTGACGACGGCGGGGAGTAGCGTCGGTCGACAGACGACCGTGGTGACCGATCGCGACGGCAACGCCGCGGTCGGGTTGATCCTCGGGGCCGAGGCCGGGACGGCCAGCGACGTGGTCGAGGCGACCCTCGCCAGCGACCCCACCGGACCCTTCGCCAGCTTCGTGGCAAGCGCGCGGGTGGCCGGCAACCCGGCGCAGACGGCGCTCACCGGGCTGGTGCTCGACAACAGCGATCAGCCGGTGCCTGGCGTCACCCTGACGATCGAGGGCACCGCGTTGTCGACCCAGAGCGACGACACCGGAGCCTTCCGTCTCGAGGGCGTGCCTCCGGGGATGGTCCTGCTCCACGCGCTGGGGAGCACCGCGACCCGGCCCGGGGTGTGGCCCGACCTCTCGTACCAGGTCTACGCCGTGCCCGGGCTGGTCAACAGCCTGAGCCGGCCGGTCTACCTGCTGCCCCTCGACCTCGCGAACGCGGTGGCGGTCGACGAGACCACCGGCGGCACGATCACCTCGCCCGAGCTCCCTGGCTTCGCTCTCGACATCGCGCCGGGCTCGGTGACCTTTGCCGATGGCTCGCGGAGCGGCGTGGTGAGCGTCACCCTGGTACACGGCGACAAGATCCCGCGGACGCCCAACTTCGGCCAGCAGCCGCGGATCATCGTCACCATCCAGCCGGCGCGCGCGCGCTTCAATCCGCCGGCGCGCTTCACCCTGCCCAACGTCGACGGGCTGGCGCCCGGCGAGGTCACCGAGATGTACTCCTTCGACCACGACCTCTTCCGCTTCGTCAGCATCGGTGAAGGGGTGGTCAGTGAGGACGGTCTGACCGTCACCTCGGTCCCCGGCTTTGGTGTTCTCGAGGCCGGCTGGCATTGCGGCGGCAATCCCAGCGGCTCGGGCACGACGCACAACTGCCCAGACTGCAAGAAGTGCGTGCGCGATCATTGCGAAGAGGACAACAGCCAGATTCCCATGCAGGCGGCCCCCGACGATTGCCTGCGCCAGGTCTGTATCCACGGTTTCCCCTTCCCTGCCGCCAATACGTCGGAAACGCCGCGCGACACTCCCGGCGATTGCCGGCGCGGCGAATGCATCGCGTTCGGTGGCGGCGGCTTCGGGGTTCCACCGACGGGCCGCGTGCGCGAGCTCACCGATCTGAGCGATCCGCCACCGGGGATGGGCTGCTGCGGTACAGACGGCTCGACCTCCTCGCCGGACATCTACGATCCGGCGACCCAGTGCTGCACACACTCAGTGCACGAGAAGCACCCGATGCCGCTGACCTGGCGCACCGAATGCCCCAACCGCACCGCCTTCCGGCCGCCCAATCCAGGAAATGGCTGCGGCTCGCCGGTGGTGCCGATCCCGGTGCCTGAGAACCCGAACATCGGCTGCGAGAACGCTTCCTTCACTTCCGCGTGCGATGGTCACGACATGTGCTACGACACCTGTGGAAGTAGCCAACACGGTTGCGACTCCCAGTTCCGCGCCGCAATGCGTGTCACGTGCGCGACGGGGTGTTCGAATGTCTTTGCCCTGGCTTTCTGTCTGGACAACGCCGACCGCTACTTCCACGCGGTCGATGCGGTCGGCGGTCTGATTTGGCCCGGCTCGCAGCGGGACGCCTGCCAATGCTGTTAGAACGCATGGCTCGCGCCGCGGTCGGAGCCGAGACGTCATGAACGGCTTGCTGTTCGTCGCGCTCGGGCTTGGCGTGGTCTCGTACTGGGGGTTTCGGCGGCTCCTGCTGGCGCCAACGAAGACCGCAGGTCCTATGCCGAGACGCATCTCCATACCGTTGGCGGACGGCCTCGCTACGGCTTTCGCGGCCGGTCTGGCCGTGACCCTGGCGCTCGTAGGGCGGATCCTGTCGAGCTCGTCGTCGACGGCGGTCATCGCACTCTACGGGGTGCCAGTGGTGGTGCTGGTCGTCGCTCTGGTCACCGGAGTCGCTGGCTGGGCGCTGAGCCGGCTGTGGCGAGCGAGTGGCTCCGCCTTGCGCTTGGGACTGGTGCTCGGTCTTCTGGTGGTGGTGGCTTCGCTGGCGTTTTGGGTTCTGCGAGCGGGGGAGGCGGACCGCCGAGCGCGTGCGAGCGACGCTTCGCCCGGCGAGCTGCGTGAGCTTGCGACACGGGCTCTGGCCGACAGTTCTCGCTGGACCCTCCTCGACCTGGTCGACAACCCGGCGACGCCGGCCGACGTCCTCGCCGAGATCGCCCGGCGCGACGACCCCCGGCTCGATAGTGCGGCTGGTGGCTGGCGGCAGTGGTTGCGGGAGGACCTGCGGAGCGTCCATGCCGCGGTGGCCGCTCGGCGGGACACGCCGGCGGCAGCGCTCTCGATGCTGGCCGGCTCGTTGTCGGCGCCGGTGCGAAGGAGCGTCGCAGCCAACCCTTCGACACCGACGGCGAGTCTCGAGGCTCTGGCCGAAGTGGCGGACCCGCCGGTGCTCCGTGCCCTTGCCCTCAATCCTTCGACGCCGGCGATGGTCCTTCGCACCCTTGCAACGAACCCGGACCTCTGGGTGCGTTTCGGGGTCGCCCGGAATCCTTCGACCCCGCCCGAGGTCATCCGCGGTCTGGCCGACGACTCGGCGCCGGAGGTGCGCACCGCGGTCGCTCGTGGACCGCGCCCAATCCCTGCACCGGTGCCACCCAACGACGAGGCGAAACCATGAGCGAGATGCGAAGATCCGGAGGTCGAACCTGCGTGAGGAAGATCGCGACGCTGCTTCTTACGGCGCTCGCGGTAGTGGCGCCAGCGGCGTGGGCGCAGCTCGACGACACCTGCGTGGTCAGCGCCCTCAACCGCAGTGCGCGGGTTGGAGCGGACGGCTCATGGGTGCTGCCCAACGTCCCCACGAACGTCGGGCGAGTCCGGATCCGTGCTACCTGTGTCGAAGACGGGGTGACCCGCTCGGGGCAGTCGGGCTTCGTCGCCGTACCGACCAACGGAGTGCTCCGTGTCGCGGACATCGTCTTCGACGCCCCGGTACTCGTGCCTTCGTCTCTCGCGCTCTCCGCCCCATCGACGTTGCTCACCACCACCGGCGCCACGCTCCAGCTCACCGCCACTGTCACACGTCCGGACGGATCGACAGAGGACGTCACCGCGTCGCTGGCTGGCACCACCTACACCACGAGCAGCGCCGCGTTGATCTCGGTGGATGCCGACGGCCTGGTCACCGCTCTCGCCAGCGGCAACGTGCTGATCACCGCCACCCACGAGGGCACCCTGGCGGTGCTCATGGTGCGCGCCCTGGTGTCGGCGGATAGCGACGCCGACGGGCTGCCGGACGACTACGAGGTGGCCCACGGCCTCGACCCCAACAACCCGGCGGACGCCCTCGGCGACCCTGATCGCGACGGGTTGTCGGTGATCGACGAGTTCCTCGCCGGTCTCGATCCCTTCGATCCCGACAGCGACGCCGACGGGCTCCTCGACGGCGAGGAAGTCAACTCTACGGGTACCGATCCGCTTCGCTTCGACACCGACGGTGATGGCGTCTCGGACGGTCTCGAAGTGCAGGTGGGGAGCGACCCGCTCGATCCGCTGAGCGTCGACCTGGCCGGCCTCTTGATCGGGATCGAGGCAGCCCCGGCAGCGGATTTCACGCTGGTCTTCGACACCGCCATCGGCGAGGCGTCGCGCCAGCTGGTGGTCACCGGCACGCTCATCGACGGCCGCTCGCTCGACATCACCGACAGCCTCTATGGCACGACCTACTCGTCGAGTGATCTCCTGATCGTCAGCTTCGGTCTCGACGACGGTCGGGTCTTTGCCGGTGGCGATGGCGTCGCGACGGTGACGGTGGCCAACGAAGGCCTCGAGGTCAGCCGCCAGGTGACGGTAGAGACCTTCGCGCCGCAAGCGATCTCGTTCGTTCCGATTCCGGGTTTTGCCAATGCGGTGGCCCTGGGTCCACCTGGCGATTTCCACGTCTTCGTCGCCGCAGGTCAGGCAGGTCTCGTGGTGGTCGACGCCTTCGATCCTGCAGCGGCGTTCATCGCCGGCAGGGTTGACGTCGGCAGCAACGCGAACGGCATCGACGTCGTCGGTACCACCGCCTACCTCGCCGCTAGCGACGAGCTGGCGGTGATCGACGTTTCGGTGGCCAGCGCGCCGGTGGTGCTCGGCACGGTACCGGTCCCTGGTGTCGCCACCGACGTAAAGGTGCGGGGCGGTGTCGCCTACGTAGCGGCCGGGACCGCGGGGTTGGTGCTCTACGACGTCAGCACCCCGTCGGCGCCGGTCGAGCTGGGCGGTGTCGACACTCTGGGGCGAGCGCGTGGCGTCGACGTCACCGACGACGGCTTGGCGGTGGTGGCCGACTCCCAGGGCGGCGTCCTGGTCATCGACGTGTCGGACCCAAGCCTTCCGAATGTGGTCGGCTCGACCCACACGCGGCCCAATCGGCGCTCGCATGCTGCTCAGGTGGTTGTCCGCGGGCGTCGCGCCTATGTCGCCGACGGTGCTGACGGCAATCTCGGTGGCCTGCGCGAGATCGATTTCAGCCGTGCCGACACACCGGTTGTCGCCGGCTCGACGAGCGACGTTTACGGATTGACGGCGGTGGCCCTCGACGGCCCGCTGGCGCTGACTTCGGATTTCTACTTCGTCAACGCGGTTCCCATCTTCAACGTCGAGGCCGTGCCGCCGGCATTCCAGGCTCTCCTCGACTTCCGGGGACCGCCGAGCTTCCGCGACGACAACGGCCACGACCTCGCGGTGCGCGACGGGCTGGTCTACCTTGTCGCCTCCCGAGGCTATATCGGGGACAACTTCAGCGTCGGCAACACCGGGCTCCACATCGGCCGCTACCGGGCGTTCCAGGACCTCGAGGGCATCGCACCGACGGTGGAGATCACTTCCCCCGAGACCGGTGACAGCGCCCTCGAGCGCCGGAACCTCATCGTTACCGCCGACGCCGAGGACGACTTCCGCGTCGCCTCGGTTCGCCTCATGGCAGACGGTGTCGAGGTGGAACTGGATTTGGCGCCGCCGTTCACCTTCAGCTTCCCGGTGCCCGGCGACCGGCCTTCCTTCACCCTGGTCGCCGAGGCCATCGACACTGCCGGCAACGTCGGGACTTCGCTTCCGGTGACGGTGACCGTCACCCCCGACGCCTCGCCGGTGGCGACCGTGTTGGCGCCAGCTCCGGGCAACGTCTACACCGAGGGCACCACGATCCAGCTGGCGGTGGACGCAAGCGACGACGTGGCTGTGACACAGGTCGAGATCCTCGTCGACGGCGCGGTCCAGGGCACGCTGTTCTTTCCGCCTTACGTCCTCGATTACCCGCTATCGGTAGGTGCCGCGTCGATCACCGTTTCGGCGCGGGTGGTGGACGACGTCGGGCAGGAGGGTACCGCCGACCCTGTCGTCATTCCGGTAGCCGACGACCCGGCCCCCACCGCGGTGGTGCTCGAACCCGTGGCCGGAGCCGAGGTCGTTGAGGGGTCGATACTACGCGTGCTGATGGGCGCCGCGGACAACTCGGTGGTCGACGGAGTCACCCTCGAGGTCGGCGGCAGCCCGGTGGGGACCAGTGCGACGGCGCCTTACGAGCGCACCTTGATGGTCCCCGCCGCTCCCGCCAGCCTCGTCCTGAGGGCGACAGCTACCGACGATCTGGGCCAGGTGGGGACCTCCGACCCGGTGACGGTGACGGCTATCCCCGATCCGGGCACCACCGCCACCGGCCGGGTGGTACGGCCCGACGGCCTCCCGGCCGCCGGCGCCAGCCTGTTGTGTCTCGGCGTCACCGGTACCGCCGGCGCGGACGGGACCTTCGCCGTCGCGGGCATCGCCAGCGTCGTGCCGGCGATCTCGTGTAGCGCCATCTTCCTCGCACCCGACGGTGTCCAAGCCCGCGGTACTTCGGTGGCGGTACCCCCGGCGCCCGGCGCCCAGACCGTGGTCGGTGACATCGAGGTTAGCGGCCAGCTGCTCTATCTCGGCGGCGACGTTAACGGCGGCCCGGTCTCCGTCACTGGCAGTGGTGGTGGCGGATCCGGCCCCATCGCGCTCCACCTCCACGACGACATCGAGAACCGAGCGGTACCCTGGAGCGACCCCTACGAGCTTGGCTTCGATGCCCTCGTCGGTCTGGTCTTCACCGCGCCGGACCGACTCCTCGGGGCGACCCGGAGCGTCGCCTTCGAGGTGGGGAGCGACACAAAGGTACCTGCCAAGGGCTACGGATCGAGCGAGCTCGTGGTCCTCGACCCCGACACGGGCAGCGTGATCGACAGCGCAGGCTTCATCTTGGCCGACGACCTACCGTCCTCCCCGGTGCGTGGCGACGGTGGCGGCTTCGAGATCGGTGTCGCGGACCTAGCCTACGACCCGACGACAGCGACGCTCTACGGGCTGCTGTCGAGCGTTTACGGCTCGCGCCTCTACACCATCGATCCCGACACGGCCGAGGCGACGACGGTGAGCGATCCACGCACCTACTACACCGCCGGCCTGGCCTTTGGTCTCGACG
>JAGQSE010000161.1:22260-29939 GCA_020439725.1 Acidobacteriota bacterium | reverse complement strand
GTGTCTCGCCTACGTGGTCGGGCGTGGAGCCCTCGACGCCGAGGAATTGCGCTCGTCCCTCGCAGAATACCTACCGCCGGACTGGCTTCCTCTCGGCTTCACAGAGCTCGATGGGCTGCCCTTGGACGACGCGGGCCGCGTGCGGCGCGGCGAGTTGGGGGAGACGGCGCGGGGCCGGCGAATCGATCACTTCGTGGCACCCCGCACCGCCACCGAGCTCGCCCTGGTGAGGATCTTCGAGGAGCTCTTCGGCTTCGGGCCCATCGGGGTTCACCAGGGCTTTTTCGAGCTCGGTGGCCATTCACTGCTGGCGCTCTCGCTGCTGGCTCGCGTCCGCTCGGTGTTGGCGGTGGACCTGCCACTCAGCTCGCTGCTCGGGGCTTCCTCGGTCGAAGCCCTGGCGCAGCGGGTCGACCGGGCCCGCGGGGCCGGCGAAGCGCTGTCGGGGGACGAGGCTTGGGATCCGCTGGCAGCGATCTCTCCAGCCGGTAGCCGCCGTCCCGTCTTCTGTGTCCACCCCGGAGGCGGCAACGTCCTGTGCTATGTCGACCTGGCCTACCGGCTGGGTGAAGAGCAGCCGCTCTACGGCCTCGAAGCACGAGGCCGCGAGGCCGGCGAGACGCCGCTCGAGAGCGTCGCCGAGATGGCCGAGGCCTACCTGAGCTCGATCCGCCGGGTGCAGCCGCACGGCCCCTACCGCCTTGCCGGTTGGTCCTTCGGCGGGCTGGTGGCCTTCGAGATGGCTCGCCGACTCGAGGCGGCGGGGGAGAGCGCCGAATGGGTCGCCCTCTTCGACACCGCCCTTCGCGAGGGGGAGTTCATCGTCGACGACCAGGCCCTGCTCCGCGACTACCTGGGCGAAGAGCTGCCGATCCCGCAGGCGGAGCTCGAGGCGCGGGGCGGCATCGACGAGCAACTCGCCTATGCCGTAGAACGGGCTCAGGAGGCCGGTCTATTGCCCCGGGGCACCTCTCCGGAGCGCCTGCGGCGACTCTTCGAGGTGCGCAAGGCGAACCTCCGGGCCGGCGCCGCCTGGCAGCCGGGGCAGCAGCCGGGGCAGCTGGCGGGGCAGCTGGCGGGGACCGTCGTCCTCTTCCGGGCCGCCGATCGTCCCGAGGAAGGACTGGGCGTCGACTACGGCTGGGGCCGATGGGCTGCGCGAGTCGAGGTCGTCGAGGTCCCGGGAGACCACGCGACGATGTTGCGGTCGCCCCATGTCGAGACCCTGGCGCTGAGATTGGCGAATTGGCTGGTGGAGGAGGAGCGGTGAGGGGTAGGGAAGAAGGAAGCCGCCGCTGCGGCGACAGCGGCGGCTTCGAGAGAGGGTCGTGGGGCCGGATCTCGGCTTCCGGGCCGAGGTCAGCGGCGGCCGTTGGGATCGAAGAAGTCGAAGGGGGGAGCGCTCGCCTCTCCCTCGTCACCCGGGTCGTCGCCACGCAGCCGGGCCAGCGCCCAGGTGGCCCGCTCGCGCACCTCCTGGCTGGCGTCGTCGCGGGACACGGTCTCGAGGGGATCGACCGCGCGGGGGTCGCCGATCATCCCCAGCGCCCAGGCCGCTTGCTCGCGGACGACCCCCGAGGGGTCCGACAGGCCGCGTTCGAGGGCGGTCAAGGAGGATCCGTCGCCGAGCAGGCCCAAGGCCCAGGCACCCCGTCTGCGAACCTCGGCGGACGAGTCCTCGAGGGCTCGCTCGAAGCTCGCCGACTCTCCGGCGTCGGCCACCAGGCCGAGGGCCCACACCGCCTGTTCGCGGACCTCGTCGGAGGAGTCGGTGGCCGCGGTGCGCAGGCCATCGACGGCTCGGGTGTCACCGCGGACCCCCAGGGCCCAGGCGGCCTTGGCTCGGACGCTGGAAGAAGAGTCTTCGAGCATGCCGAGGAGGGAGGGGACAGCGCTCTCGTCACCCACCCGTCCGAGGGCCCAGGCGACCATCTCGCGGACGCCGGCATCGGGGTCGTCGGTGAGCCCGAGGAGCGGCACGACGGCGCTCTTGTCTCCCACTTGGCCGAGCGTCCAGGCACTCTGCTCACGGGTCTCGGCGCTGGCGCTGTTGAGCCCCGGCAACGCCTCCTTCGACATCGCCGCCGCGTCGAGGTCACCTCGGCTCCGGGCGGCCTCGATCTTCTGGTAGATCGCCGCTCGGACCTGCTCGCCGCGGTTCTGACCGGGAGCGGCGTCCGCCGGCGTGGCCAAGCCGGGAACGATCAGGGCCAAGGCCAGGCAGCTCCCGGCGGTGACCAAGACCGGCAGCGAGACACCGGCCGTGGGCTGGTAGCCAGGCTGCAAGAGACGACGCACCCGCGCCAGCAGCGACCCGCCGTTGGCCGCCACCGCCAGGCTCGCCGGGGCGCCGCGGAGTCCTTCGAGGGTGGCCAGGGCCCGGGCGTAGCTCAGGGCGTCGCCGCTCACCCGCACCGCCGCGTCGTCGCACAGGTTCTCACGCTCGATGCGCAGCAGGTGCGACGTCCACCACACCGCCGGGTGGTAGAAGAGCAGCGTCTCGGCGATCCGCTGCAGAGCGTTGACCAGCACGTCATGCCTTTGGATGTGCGCCAGCTCGTGGGCGAGGATGGCGCGCAGCTGCGGCGTCGACAGCCCGGTCAAGCTGCTGGCGGGCACCAAGATCACCGGGCTCAGCCAACCGACCACGGTCATGACGTCGACGCGGGCGGAGCGCACCACCTCGACCCGGCGGCGGATCTCCATGGCCTGGCAGAGCTCGGCGACGCTGCGCCGCAGCGCCTCCGGCGCGCCGCCGACCCCGCTTCGGCGCAACGCGCGGGTCGCCCACCAGCCACCGAGCAGCCGGAGCAGGAGGAGCGATGCCCCGAGGGCCCAGAGGGTGACCACGGCGGGCAACCCGCGGCTCAGGAGATCGCCACCGGCGGCGACCCAGCCGGCGTCGCCGCCGGGCGCTGCCGCCAGAGCCTGCGTGGCGCTGCCGGTGGCCGCTGCTGCCTGCGCGACGGGGAGCGTTTGCACCATGGCCGTCGGCTGCTCGGCCTTCGACAGCTCGACGAAGGTGACGACCGGGGCTGCCAGCATGAGCGACAAGGTGATCCCCGCCGCGATGTAGCGCGCCTGGGAGCTGGAGCGGGCGAGGGTGCGCAGGAAGGCGGCGAGGAGCAGGGTCAGGAGCGACCCTTGCCAGAGGAAGTGGACGAGGGTCCAGCCGAGGGGTTCGATGTGCTCCGCGCTGAGAAGGCTTGCCGGGTTCATGGTGGGTCTCCTTCGATGTCATCGAGCAGCCGCCGGATCTCGGCCAGCTCCTCGGGGGAAGTCGGGCGATCTGAAAGGGCTCGTAGGACCAGCTGGCTCGCGGAGCCGCCGAAGGCCGCGTCGAGCAAATGGTCCACCAGCTGTCGCTGGGTTTGCTCGGCCGGGCTGGAGGCGGCGTAGACATGGCTGCGGAAACGCTCGTTGCGAGTCACCAATCCCTTGCTCAGCATGATCTGGAGCAGCTTGAGAACGGTGCTGTAGCCCACGGCGCGATCCGCCGCCAGGTGTTCGTGGACCTCACGGACCGTGCTAGGGCCACGGTCCCAGAGGACGCCGAGGATCTCGAGCTCACCGGCGGTAGGCCGGGGTGGCGAGTCCAGGGTCGGGTCGGAGGTCGGGTCGGTCTGGTTCAAAGCTACCTCGGTCGGTTGAATGGGGTCCTTGGCGATCGCTGAAGGGATTGTATACGAAGATCTTCGTAGGTCAAGGAAAATCTTCGTACTTTTGTCCACGGAGGGTGGTTCGAAATGAGGTCACGATGACGACGAGCGGTCTCAACGTCCTGGGAATCTCCGCTTTCTTCCATGATTCGGCCTGTTGTCTCCTGCGCGATGGCGAAGTGGTCGCCGCTGCCGAGGAAGAGCGGTTTTCCCGTCGCAAGCACGATCCGGGACTCCCGTGGCGGGCGTTTCGCTTCTGTCTCGAGAGCGCCGGCATGGCGCTCAGCGACCTCGACGCCGTCGCCTATTACGAGGACCCGGTGAAGAAGCTGGGCCGCCAGCTGTGGATGGCCCTTCATCCCTCATTGCCGGAGACGCGGCGGCGCTCGCTCCTGGGACGGCTCGAGGTCGGCGACGTGGAGCGCCAGCTGCGCTCTGACCTCGGTTGGGAAGGTCCCATCGACCGCTTCGACCACCATCAGAGCCACGCCGCCAGCGCCTACTACTTCTCGGGCTTCGACGACGCGGCGATCCTCACCGTGGACGGGGTCGGCGAGTGGGCGACGACCACCTTCGGGCGCGGCGCCGGCGCCGATCTCGAGCTGCTCGAGGAGGTGCACTTCCCCGACTCGGTCGGCATGCTCTACAGCACCATCACCGCCTATCTCGGGTTCAAGGTCAACTCCGGCGAGTTCAAGGTCATGGGGCTCGCACCCTACGGGCGGCCGCGCTACGTCCGCCAGATGCAGCGCCTCATCGACCCCGGCAGCCGCGGCCAGTTCCGCCTCGCCCTCGAGTACTTCGACTTCATCGGAGCCGAGCGAATGTACTCGGACCGGCTGGTGGAGCTCTTCGGGCAGCCGCCCCTGCGTCCGGAGTCGGAGATGGATCAATTCCACAAGGACGTGGCGCGCAGTCTCCAGGTGCTCCTCGAGGAGTTGCTGTTGCGCAAGGTGCGCTATCTCCACGAGCGCGTGCCGAGCGCCAATCTATGCATGGCCGGGGGTGTCGCCCTCAACTGCGTGGCCAACGGCCGGTTGCTCCGCGAGGGGCCCTTCGACCGGCTTTTCGTCCAGCCAGCGGCCAGCGACTCGGGAGGTTCGTTGGGAGCGGCGATGCTCTCCCACGTCCAGCGTTCCGGTCAGCTCCCGAGACGTCGCGAGCGCATGGCCCACGTCTATCTGGGGCCCCGCTATGGTCCTTCGGAGGTGTCCGAGCTGCTCGCTGCCAGCGATGTCGAGGCGCTCGATTTCCGCGGCGACGAAGACGCTCTCCTCGAAGCGGTCGCGGAGCGCTTGGCAGCGGGCAAGGTGATCGGCTGGTTCCACGGCCGGATGGAGTTCGGGCCCCGGGCCTTGGGGTCGCGATCGATCCTCGCCGATCCTCGAGGACCCGAGATGCGCGACCGGATCAACGCGTTGGTCAAGAAACGCGAGGCGTTCCGCCCGTTCGCCCCGGCCGTGCTCCTCGATCGCATGGGGGAGCACTTCGAGCTCGACCACCCCTCGCCGTTCATGCTCGAGACCTGCCAGGTGCGCTCACCGCTCCACCTGCCGGCCATCACCCACGTCGACGGCTCGGCCCGAGTACAGACGGTGGAGGCACGGCACAGCCCTCGCTTCGCAGCGCTCATCGAGCGGTTCGCCCAGCGCACCGGATGTCCCATCTTGCTCAACACCTCGTTCAACCTGCGGGGCGAGCCCATCGTCTGTACGCCGGTGGATGCGCTCAAGACCTTCATTCGCTCCCGCATCGACACCTTGGTCCTGGAGGACTTCGTGCTCGACCGCGAGACCATGCCACCGCTCTGGGAGCCCTTTCTCGAGCTCGAGGACGCTCCGACCGAGAGCGCCATCACCCACGAGGTCTACACCCTGTTCTAGGACTGCTTTGTCAGCCTCCGGGGGAGCCGCCGAGGTTTCGCCGGAGCTCGGGAGACGCGACGATGAACGATCCACGAGCGCAAGCGATCAAGATCTTGGCCAACGACACGGCCGAGCGGTTGAGCCGGGCCGAGACCAGCGGCGACGGCCTGAATCTGTTCCGGCGGCTGGGTTTGGTGGAGCCCGCCGACGCTCCCAGACCCGCGGCGCCCGATCCGGAGCCGGGGACGGTGGGGATCTGGCGGGCCCGCGACACCCCCGATGGCCGGCGCTTCGAGCGCATCCCCGAGCGCTCGAAGGAGTGGCCGCTGTGGGCCGATCTGCCGCTCATCGAGGCCAAGGGGAGACGGCGCCGGGTGGTCTTGCTCGGCGAGTCGGTGGCCCGCGGCTGGTTCTACGAGCCCTCCTACACCCCCGCCAAGGTGCTCGAGACGATGCTCTCCCGGGCCGGCGTCGAGGGCGGCGTGGAGGTCCTCGATCTGGCTCGCACCGATCTCGACCTCGAGGGGCTAGAGGCGTTGATCGAGCCGGTGCTCCTCCTCGAGCCCGACCTGGTGGTGATCCTCGGTGCCAACAACTGGGTGCGCTGTGCCCGCCATCCGCAGCTGGCGGATCTCGAGGGGCGCCAGCGAGCGGCCCAGGCGCTGCGCAGCGCTGGCGTCCCCGGGCTCAAGTCCGTGCTCGAAGAGGCCACCGGCGAGCTGGTCGAGCGCCACCTCGAGCACGTCGGCCGGGTGTTGGGAGGTCGAGGAGTGCACTGCGTCTACCTGGTGCCCGAATTCAACCTGGGCGATTGGCGGGACGACCACTCCGGGCTGGCACCCTGGCTCGCCGAGGCGGGTGCCAACGAGTCGTGGGAGCGGCTGCGCGTCGAGGCGCTCGAGGCGCTGGAACGGGGCGCCCTCGACGAGGTGGAAACCCGGGCACAGCGCATGGCGGAGCTCGACGGCGGCACGTCGGCGGTGGCCCCGGCGTTGCTGGCCGAGGTGGCGGGCCGTCGAGGCGATCCCAGGGGCGCGGCAGCGCTCTTCGAACGAGCTCGCGACGCGCGGATCTGGGACGGTACCTACCCGTCGCCCCGGCCGCTCTCTCTGATTCAGCAACGGCTGCGGGCCCTACCGCCGGGCGGCGCCGTCACGCCGGTGGATCTGCCGGCGGAGTTCCGGCGGAGCCTCGGCGGCGAGGTACCCGATCGGCGCCTGTTCGCAGACTATGTACACCTCACCGAGCGAGGGATCCGCGTCGCCATGGCCGCCGCGGCGCGAGCCGCCGCACCCTTCCTGGGCGGTCGTCTCGAAGCCGTAGGGCTCGAGGGCGACGAGCTTTCACCGTCGTCGGAGGTGGCTGCCCAGGCGCACTTCGGTGCGGCGATCCATACCGCCCATTGGGGACAACGGGCCGACGCCGTGCTCCACCATTGCCGGCGAGCACTGGCGGAGTCCGGTGCCATGGCGGAGGTGATGCGCCTCTACCTCGACCTGCAGACCCGCCGGGCGCCGGTATGGATGTGCGAGAGCGCCGAGCGCCTCGCGAAGCTGCCCGACTTCTCGTTGCAGCGCTACATCGCCAAGACGCACCTCAAGCTCTTCGACGAGGTGCTGTTGGGGGCCATGGCGACGGCCCTCGGAGAGCACGGTCGGGGGGCTGTGCAGGCCCTCGACGAGCTCCGGCGCCACGAGGTGGGGCTGCGCCGGGGGCGCCCCGTCGACCTCCTCGAGGCCTACTACGCCGAGTCCTGGGACGACCGCGAGCGCAATTGGAAGAGCAAGACCGGGACGCCTCGGTTCCTCCGGGCCCACCGCAGCCGGACCGGCTTCCCGCTGGTGGTGGACGAGGTCGGTGCGGCGCCGGGGCTCGAGCTCACCGCTCGCACCCCACGGGAGGGGCGACTCGGCGTCTTCATCGGTGGGCGGCAGGTGGCGGAGCTCGACACCACGAGCCGCTGGTCCAGTTGGCGCCTGGAGCTTTCGCCGGAGACGCTGGCTCCGGGCCTTTCGCGCCTGCTCTTGACGTGGGACGGTGGTGTCGGCGACCCGGAGGAGGCTCTGGCGGCGGCGGCCGAGGAGCTCGAGGAAGGGCACTTTCCCGGCAACTTGCTGCCGGTCTTTGGTGAGCTCTACGCTCTGCGGCTGGTCAC
>JAGQSE010000161.1:1111-22180 GCA_020439725.1 Acidobacteriota bacterium | reverse complement strand
TGCTGCGCAGCGCGTCGAGGGGGTCGATGCGGGTGGCGCGAAGGGCCGGCAGGAGAGCCGCCAAGGCGCCGACCACGGCCAGCAGCAGGCTCACCAGGACGATCACCACCGGATCGAGCGTCTCGATGCCATAGAGCTGGTTCGACAGCAGCCGGGCTCCGCCAAAGGCCCCGATCACCCCCACCACCACGCCGAGGACGATGAGCCGCAGCGTCCGCCACATCACCCACCCGGCCACTCGTTGGGACTCGGCTCCGAGGGCCATGCGCAGGCCGATCTCACGGGTGCGTCGTGCCACCGTGTAGGCGGTGACGCCGTAGATGCCCAAGGTGGCCAGGAACAGCGCCACCAGGGCGAAGGCGAGGAGCAAGCGGAGGACGAAGCGCTGACGCGAGATCGAGCCGGAGACCAGCTCGTCGGTGGTCCGGATGTCGAAGATGGGCAGTGTCGGGTCGAGGGCGGCGACGGCTTCCCGGGCGGGGCCGATGAGGGTCTTGGGATCGCCGCTGGTCCGCAGCACCACGGCATTGGCCGATTGGGGGTCCTGCATCAGCGGGACGTAAGCCTCTGGCAACACCTCCTGGGCGAGGCTCGTCTGCCGGACGTCACGGCTGACGCCGACGATCGTCACCCAAGGCGCCTCTTGGGTGGGCAGCGCGAACTTGACCTGGAGCCCCAACGGCTCGCGGCCGTCGAGGAATTGGTCGACGAAGGTCTGGTTGACCACAGCCACCGGTCCGGCGTCGGCCCCGTCGGACTCGTTGAAGGACCGGCCTTCGACGATGGGGATTCCCATCGCCTCGAAGTACCCGGTGCTGACCTCGAGATGTTGGACCTTGGGCTCCTCGCCCTCGGGGAAGGGCTTCATCCCCTCGAGGGTGAAGTCGCCGCTCCACCAGACGCCGTCCAAGGGAAGCACCGGCACGGTTCCCGCCGCCGTCACACCCGGGCGGGTGCGGAGGTCGGCGAGCAGATTGCGATAGAAGGCCGCGATCTGCTCCGGCTCACCGTACGAGCTGCGGGGCAGGGCGACGCCGAAGGTCAGCGCGCCGCCGGGCTTGAACCCGGGATCGACGGAGATCAGTCGGTCGAAGCTCTTGATCATCAGACCTGTGCCGGCCACCAGCATGAGCGCCAGGGCCACCTCTGCGATGACCAGCAGGTTGCGCGTCCGGTGGCTGTGGTCGCCGCCGCGGCGCGTACCCTCCTCGCGCAGCGCCTTCGCCAGGTCGACCCGGCGGCTCGACAACACCGGCGCCAGGCCGCAGAGAAAGGTCGCCAGCAAGGTGACCCCGGCGGTGAACAGGATCACCCGGAGATCGATGCCCGCCTGGTCGAGGCGCGGCACACCCTGTGGCGCCCAGCGCTCGACCAGCGTGATCAGGCCGCGCGTCACGACCAGACTGACGCCACCGGCGACCACTGCCAGGACCAAGGTCTCGACCAGCATCTGACCGGTGATGCGCCCCTGGTCGGCCCCCAGAGCGGTTCGCACCGCCATCTCGCCCTGGCGGGTGGTCGCCCGGGCGATCATCAGGCTGGCGACGTTGGCGCAGGTCAAGAGCAGGACCAGACCCACCGCGCCGAGCAGCAGGAGAAGGGTCTGCGAGGTGTCGCCGACGATCCGTTCCCGCAACGGCATGAGCTCGACGGTGAGATTCGAGTTGGTGGCCGGGTACTCCTGCTCGAGGTTCTTGGCCAGAGCCTGCATCTCGCCCGTGGCCGCTGCCAGGTCGGAGCCGGGCTGCAAGCGACCGACCACTTGGAAGAAGTGCGCGCGGCGGATGTTGGAGTACTCGAAGTTGAGAGGCAGCCAGAGATCGACGTCGGCCTCGGGGAACGAGAAGTCCTGGGGCAGGACGCCGAGAACGGTACGCTCCTTGCCTTCGACCACCACCGTTTTGCCGACGATTCCCGGATCGCCGCCGAAGCGCCGCTGCCAGAGGCGGTGGCTGATCATCACCGTCTGGTCGCCGTTGGCTTCGATGTCCTCCGGTGTCAGCAGCCGACCCGCCGCCGGCTCCACGTCGAGGAGCTGAAAGAAGTTGCCGGTCACGGAAGTGCCTTGGAGCCGTTCCGGGTCGCCGCCGGGGCCGATCAAGGTGAACTTGGTGCGGCTGCCGGCCTCGGGGCCGACATAGGCGGTGAAGGCCTCGAAGGTCTTGCTCTGCTTCTGCCAGTCGACGAAGTTCGCGGGAGCCACGGGCAGCTCGCCGGACTCGGGTTGGTGCTCCTGGAGATAGACCAGCCGGTCGGGATCTCCGTAGGGCAGCGGGCGCAGCAAGACCGAATCGACCACCGAAAACATCGCGGTGTTGGCGGCGATGCCCAGCGCCAGGGCAAGGACCGCGACCAGGGTGAAGAACGGCTCCCGCACCATCTTCCGCAAGGCATAACGAAGATCCGTAAGTAGAGAGTTCATAGCTTGATCATGATAGCGGCGGAAGTTCTAGGAATGGAAGTGGAATGCAAGGTTCCGAATCGATGACTCCCGAAGGCTCCCGGGTGATCGCCGAGACGACGTCGCCCTCCGATGCACAGGCCAGGTTTCTCGAGTATGTAGCAGAGCATCCCGCCTGCCTCGAGCGGTCGAGCTTTCCGCAGCTCGACGATGCCGGCGAGATCGCCCAGTACCCGCTTCAGTCTTGGCCGGCCTTCGTCGGCCTCGACGAGTCCCTCGAGCATCGGCGGGTCGTCTCCGGGATCACGCAGCTCGTGCTCTCGGTGCCCCTGAGCCTGCTCGGCGGGGATCCCGAGGCCCTGGCGGAGGTGTTCCGTCTGGAACCCTCGGAGGCCCGGGTGGTCGACGCGATGCTCGCGCTGCCCGGACAGCGCGAGAGCCTGTTGGCGCGGGGCGATTTCATCGAGGACGGGTCCGGAGCCCTGCAGACTCTGGAGGTCAACGTCTCGAGCAACCTCGGGGGATGGCAGAACGTCGGCTGGTCGGAGCTCTATCGGCAGGTACCGGTGCTCCAAGGGTTTCTCACGGGGGAGACCGGGCCGTGGCATTGCGTCAACACGCTGGTGCAGCTCTTCGAGCATCTCATCGACCGTCATCGCGAGCGCTGTCGCCGCGAAGGCGAGGAGACGGCGGAGCTACACGTCGCCTTCCTGGCCCCGGCTGCCAACGCTGGCCGCCGTGACTGGTTCCGTGTCGCCGAGGAGGAACTCGTCCGGCTGGTGCGGACGAACCATCCCGACCTCGCTGCACCTCGGGTCCTGGGCGGCACCCTCGAGGATCTCGAGGAGCGGCACGACCACCTGCACTTGGGCGCTCACCGGATCCACGTCCTGGTCGAGGCCTACAGCGGCAGGCTCGACCGGCGCGTTTTCTCGAGCGCCATGGCTGGGCGCACCCTGGTGGTCAACGGGCCGGTGGATCGGGTGCTGACCAACAAGAAGTGCCTGGCCCTGCTGTCCGAGCATGGTGCCGGTGCCGCCGGGCTCGACGAGGGGGCCCGGCAGCTGATCCAAAGTCACGTTCCCTGGACGCGGATCGTCGCCGATGGCTATGTCGACTACCGTGGAGAACGCGGGTTTCTCCCCGAGATCCTGGAGCAGCACCGCGAGCGCTTCGTCTTGAAGCCCGCCTTGGGGATGCGCGGGGAGGGGGTTCGCTTCGGTGCGGCGACGGACGATGCGGACTGGCGCGAGGTGGTGCAGGACGCCGTCGAAGACGATGGGGCGGGCTGGGTGGTCCAGGAGCTGGTGCCGTGTCTGCCCCGGAGGTTCCAGCTGGGGGAGAAGGGCAGCGCCCCTCACGACGTCGTGTGGGGTTTCTTTCAGTTCGGACAGCGCTACGGCGGCGGTTTCTTGCGCATGCTGCCCCACGGCGGTTACGGCGTCGTCAACGCAGCCCGGGGCGCCACGGAAAGTCCGATCTTCGTCGCCGTTCCACGGCCGGGAGGGGCGTCATGAACACCGGCCTTGGGAGCTGGCGAGGAACTCTCCATCGCCGCGAGGAGACCCACGTTGTTTGAGGTAGATCCCACCGTTCTCGAGAACCACGACGAGCTGTCCCCGGTGTTCGCCGACTTCGTGCGCTTCGCTCGCTCCAAGCCCGAGTGTCAGCGCCCCATCTCCGTCGAGGGGCATCCGGCAGTACCCGACTACTTCCGGGCCTATCCCTACCCGGTGCAGAGCTGGCCGGCTTTCATCTCCCGGCAGAAGCTCGAGGAGCTCGAGCGGGTGACCGTCGGGCTGGCCAAGCTGCTCAAGAGCCTGCCCGCCCGCTTCTTCGGCAACGATGCCGATCAAATCTCCGACTTTCTCGGCTTTCCTCCGGACCTCGTGCGCTACATGTTGCAAGCCCCCATGGGTCTCGACGAAGCGATCACCCGGGGTGACTTCATCGACGGCGAGAACGGGCTCCAGTGCATCGAGTACAACTTCTCCGCGGGTCTTGGCGGCTGGCAGCTGGACGGCTTGCAGAAGGTCTGGTTGGAGGCACCATGGTTTCGCGAGTTCCTCGAAGAATCGGGATGCGAAGTGCGGTATCGCAGTCCGATCTACGAGCTCTTCCGCTATGCCACGGAAGTGGCCGTCGGGCGCGGCCTGGCGGAGGACGGGGTGCTCAACATGGCGCTGCTGGTGCCATCGCCGGCCGGGCGCACCGCGCAGGAGCTCGAGGCCATGCACTTCATCATCGCCCATGCGGGGCGGCTCTACCGCCAGTACCTCGAACGGTATGGCGACGGCCTTTGCGGGGAGCTCCTCGACGTCTCCGAAGAACAGCTCGAAGCTCGGCCGGAGGGGGTCTATCTCGGCGACCGGCGGATCCACGTCCTCTTCGAGTACAGCGTGGACCTTCGGCGCACGGACATCCACTCCCTGTTTCGCCAGGGCAAGATCTGGGATTTCAACGGCCCTGCCTATCTGCTGATCAACGACAAGCGGCTGCTGGCGCTCCTCTCCCGGTGGGTCGACAGTGATCTCTTCACGGTGGAAGAGCGGGAGCTGATCCGTCGTTCTGTCCCGTGGACCCGCCTGATCGGTGACGAGTTCACCGAGTTCCACGGTGCCCGTGTCTTCCTGCCCGATCTGCTCGAGGATCACCGCGAAGCGCTCGTGATCAAGAAGGGGTCGTCGTCGCGGGGTCAAGACATTTACGTCGGTTCGTACACCTCGGAAGGCGAGTGGCGCGACGCGTGCGACCGTGCCTTGGAGAGCGGTGGCTGGATCGTCCAAGAGCGCGTGGCTCCGAAGCCGCTGCTCTTCGTCGCCGACGGCCGCCCGGTAGCCCACGACGTGGTGTGGGGGCACTTCGTCTTTGGCGAGCGGTACGGTGGGAGCTTTTTGCGCATGGTGCCCAACGGCAAGGCAGGAGTAGTCAATTCCGCTCGCGGAGCGCGAGAGGCGATGTTGCTCGAGGTGGTCGGACCCGAAACCGGACCCCAGGGCGCGAGGAGCGTGGGAGACGCATCATGATGGACTTCCTCCGATTCGTCGCCGGCCGATCCGGGAGAGCCCGTGTCCTGTTGTTCGCTGCGATCGCCGTCGGTGGCCTCAGCGGGCTCGCCAGCGTCGCCTTGCTTGACCTCCTGCGACGGGCCCTCGAGGCGGCGAAGCAGGGGCCGCTCTCGAATCTGGTCGGGCCGTTTCTCGCGCTCTGCGTGCTGGTCACGGTGACACGGCTCCTGTCGCAGTACCTGCTGGTGGGCTTGGGCCAGCGCCTGGTGATGGACCTGCGCCTCGAGCTCGGCGAGCAGATCCTGGCGACGCCCTTGCGGTCGCTCGAGACCCTGGGCGCCAACCGCATCTACGCCACTCTCACCGACGACGTCAACTCGGTCACCCAGGCGCTGGTGATGGTGCCGGTGCTGTTCGTCAACGGCACCATCATCCTCGGATGCTTCGGGTACCTGGCCTGGCTCAACCCCGTGCTTTTCGCGATGTTCTTGGGGTTGGTGCTGCTCGGAGTCGTGATCTATCAGCTGCTGGCCCGCTTCGCCATGGCGCGGTTCCGCCAGGTGCGCGAAGAGCAGGACACGCTCTTCCAGCATTTCCGGGGTCTTGGAGAGGGGGTCAAGGAGCTGCAGCTCCATCGGAGCCGGCGCGGAGACTTCCTGGACCTGATCCGTGGCACCTCCGATTCGATCCGCCGACGCCGGATCAGCGCGACCATGATCTTTGGTGTGGCCTCCGCCTGGGGCAACCTGCTCTTCTTCGTCACCCTCGGGTTGATCTTCTTTGCCCGGCCCGCCTCGATCACGGTCGATCCGTCGACGCTGGTCGCCTACACGGTGGTGCTCTTCTACGTCATGACCCCGCTCCAGATCTTTCTCGACACGATGCCCAACCTCGGCCGGGCGGGAGTCGCCGTGGAGAAGATCGGGAAGTTGGGGTTCGATCTGTCTGCACCGAACCCCTTTCCGACGCCACCGGAATTTCCTCGTTCATGGCAGGCTCTCGAGCTCCAAGGCCTCGGACATCGGTATCGGCGGGACGACCAGGAGCATCCGTTCACCCTTGGGCCCGTCGATCTGACCCTCAAACCCGGCGAAGTGCTCTTCCTGGTCGGTGGCAACGGCAGCGGCAAGACCACCCTGGCGAAGCTCCTGGTCGGCCTCTACCAGCCAGAAAGAGGCCGCATCCTGGTCGACGGTCGGGAAGTGACCGACGAGAACCGTGATGCCTATCGACAGCTCTTTTCGGTGATTTTCGACGACTTCTTTCTGTTCGAGCAGCTCCTGGGGCTCGAGGGTGACGACCTCGAGGAGCGGGCGGCCCACTATCTGGCGGCGCTGCAGATCGCGCACAAGGTCCGGATCGACGGCGGCCGGCTGTCGACCCTCGAGCTCTCCAAGGGGCAACGCAAGCGGCTCGCTCTGCTCACCGCCTATCTCGAGAACCGGTCGATCTATCTCTTCGACGAGTGGGCAGCGGACCAGGATCCGGTCTTCAAGAGCATCTTCTACCGCGAGATCCTTCCCGACCTCAAGAACCGGGGCAAGCTGGTGGTCGTGATCAGCCATGACGACCGGTACTTCCATCTCGGCGACCACCTGCTCAAGTTGGAGGACGGTCGGGTGGTCTATTCCGGGGCGGCACAGCCGGCGCCGGCCCATTGACCGGTGGCTCCTGCGGGACCCGCTGGCGCCCGGCCGCGGCTATGAGACCGGGTTCGGATCGAGATCGTAGACCCGGAGGATGGCGTCTCGGGCCAGGATCCGCAACGAATCGACCAGCGGCAGACCTTCGACGTGATCGCCGGGCAACGCGAGCGGGATCTCGGTACACGCAGCGATGAGCACCTCGCACCGTAGCTCGTCCCGGAGCCGGCGACAGGCCTCGAGGAGGTGCTCCCGGGGCCGATCGACGGCCTCCCTGGAGGCAGCCGGGCCTCGGGTCTTGAGCCCTTCGAAGATCCCCGGGCGGCCGTAGACCGGGTCCATGACCAGATCGCTTTGAAGCGTCTCCCCACCGACGGCGTCGAGCAGGGAGACCGCCACGAGACCGTGCCGGGTCAAGCTCCGGTGGTAGAGCCCGGAGCTCAGAGTTCCCGTCGTCGCCAGCAGTCCAACCCGAGCTCCGGCGCCTGCTTGGCGTGCCACCTCGACGCTACAGGCCTCGATCATGTCGAGAATCGGCAGGGAAGTGCTTGCGCGAAGGTCGTCGAGGAAGGCGTGTGCGGTGTTGCAGGCGATCAGGACGAGGTCAGCGCCGCGGATCCGCCGGCCCGAGGCGTCGAAGGCGGGTTCGACACTGCGCAGGCTTTCGATCAATGGAGTCAGGACGTCGGGGCCACCCGGATCCAGGGCCGCCGTACGATCCGGGGTTTGCGGGATCGAGCTCAGGATCCAGCCAGGGAAATCCTGATCTCGCACCGCGCCGGCCCAGCGGCGAGCCGCCTCGAGGAGGTAGTGCTCGAGCAAGACGTGGGCGTGGGGTCCCAGGCCACCGAGGATGCCCAGCGTCCGTCGAGGTTCGAGAGCGGGACCGGAGATTGCCGGCTCCGATGGCAGGTTCATAACCTCCTAAGTTTACCGGACACGGGATCGCTAGGCGTTCCTGTCGACCGGTCGGAAACCGGAGGCCGCATCGGCCCCAAGCCCGTTTCTGCGGTACGCTGAACCCTCAAGATGACTCAAACGGAAGAGGTTGCGAAGATCCTCGCCGATGCGCGGCGCGGGGAGGCGGGGGCCGTCGACCGATTGACGCCGCTGGTGTATGACGAGCTGCGGGTGATGGCGCGGCGGCAGCTGCGGCGGCTCCGTCCCGGGCGCACCCTCGACACCACCGCGCTGGTCCACGAGGCCTATCTCAAGCTCGCGGACCGTCCCGGCGGCACGTGGCAGGATCGCGCGCACTTCATCGCCGTGGCCGCCATCGCCATGCGCCACCTGCTGGTCGATCAGGCGCGGGCGCGGGCGGCGCGGAAGCGGGGTGGCGAGGAGGTGCGGGTGACCTTCGACGAGGCGCTGCTCGGCGGCTCGGACGGCTCGCTCGACCTGCTCGCCGTCGATCAGGCCCTGTCCGCCCTCGCCGAACGCAGCGAGCGGCTTTCGCGTCTGGTCGAGCTGCGGTTCTTCGGTGGTCTCACGGTGCAGGAGACCGCCGAGGTGATGGGGACCTCCGACCGCACCATCAAGCGCGATTGGCAGAAGGCACGGGCCTTCCTGTTTCGCATGCTGGGTCCCGCCCCGACCGCCTGAGGAGCCGGTCCGAGGGACGAGCTGGAGCGCCGATGATCGAACGCGAGCGCTGGCAAGAAGTCGAAGCGATCCTCGACCAGGTCCTCGATCTCCCCCCCGGCGAGCGACCCGCCCGTCTCGCGGCGCTCGAGCTCGAGCCGGAGATCCGGGCCGAGGTCGACGAGTTGCTGGCGGCGGAGCGCGCCGCGGGGAGCTTTCTCGAGGTGCCGGCGGCGGCCCACCTGTCTTCGCCGGCGGCGGACGAGAGCGCGCTGCCGGCGCTGGCGGCGGGAGAGCTCGTCGGGCCCTATCGCATCTCGCGCGAGATCGGTCGTGGCGGCATGGGCGAGGTCTACGAGGCCTGGGATACACGTCTCGAGCGGCGGGTAGCGCTCAAGCGGGTCCGGCTCGAACCCGGCGACGACGGTGCGGCGCGGCGCCTGCGTTTCCGGCGCGAGGCTCGCTTGGCAGCGGGAATCGACCACCCCTCCGTGATGCGGATCCACGATCTGCTCGAACAGGACGAGGAGCTGTGGCTGGTCATGGAGTACCTCGAGGGCGAGACCCTGGCGCGGGTCCTCGAAACCGGAGCCCTCGGCGAGGCGCGCGCCCTGGCGCTGGCCGGGGAGATCACCGCCGGTCTCGCCGCGGCGCATGCCCGGGGGGTGATCCACCGCGACCTCAAGCCGCAGAATGTCCTGGTCACCCCGCAAGGTCACGCCAAGGTCCTCGACTTCGGTCTCGCCAAGCGGGTCGGAGGGGTCGCCGAGACCACCCTCACCGCCCAGCCGCAGATCCTGGGGACCCTCGGCTCGATGTCGCCGGAGCAGGCGCGGGGCGAGGACCTCGACGAGCGCTCGGACCTGTTTTCGCTCGGCACGCTGCTCTACGAGATGACCACCGGCGAGCGGCCCTTCGAAGGTCCCACCGCGGCGGCGACGCTGACCCGTGTGTGTACCCATCGACCCGATCCGCCGCGCCAGCGGAATCCGCGTCTGTCGGCGTCGACCTCGAGCCTGGTCGAGCGCCTGCTCGAGAAGAACCCGGCGGATCGGCCGCGGAGCGCCGAGGAGGTGCTGGCGGTTCTCGAGAACCCGGGCGGCGGGGCAGCGCCGGGACGAGCTCGTTGGCGCCTCCCGCCGTTGGGACGTGGTCGCTCCGGTCTCGTCGCCGGGGGCCTGGTGGTGGTCGCCGGTCTGGCGTGGGCCGGCTGGTGGCTGCGCAGCGTCCCGGGTCAGCCGGGACCGCCCCGCTATGTCGCGGTAGCCGAGCCGGAGGTCGCCGACGCGAGACCGCCGGAGACGGCCGGTTGGGTCGTCACCGGGACCTACGCCGCGGCCCAGGACGCTCTCAGCCGGCTCACCGGTGTGGCGGTGGTGACCGCCGCCGGGCTCGATCACGCTCCCGGCTCGCCGGTCGCCCTGGCGCGCGAGCTCGGAGCCCAGGAAGTCCTGACCAGCCGTCTCGACTGTCCCGGCGGCAGCTGCCGGCTGACCCTGTCGCGGCTCGCCGCCGCCGACGGCCGGCTGCTCTGGCTGTCGGTGCTCGAGGTCCCCGTCGACGATGCGGCCCTGCTCCGCACCGCCGTGGTCAGTCGCCTCCGGGAGGGCTATTCAGGCTTCGAGCCACGCCCGGGGGCGGTCTCGCCGGTCTCGGACGAAGCCTACGAGACCTACCTCCGGTTGCTCGATGCCTTTCGAGACCAGCACGAGCCCGCGGCGGCCCTGCTGCCGCAGATCGCCGAGCTCGAGCGCCGCGAGCCGGGCTTCCTCGAAGCCTGGCTGCTCGACGCCGAGGTCGCTCGCTCGGCGTTCTACACCTCGCGCGACGAGCCCTTCCTGGACCGTGCCCTCGAAGCCCTGCGCCGTGCCCGCGCGCTGGCGCCGGGCGATCCGCGGGTGCCGGTCTACCTCTTCGACGTCGTCAGCGAGAGCCAGCGGTGGGGCCAGGCCGCCGATGCTCTCGCGGCTCTCGAGGAGCTCGACCCGGCGAGCGCGGCGACCCTCCAGCGCAAGGCGGAGCTCCTGGCCCACCGCGGTGAGAGCGACAGGGCCCTCGAGCTGATGCGTGCCGCCGTCGAGGTGCGGCCGGCGGCGGACACGAGGTTCAACCTCGCCCTGATGGAATTCCAGCTCGGGCAGGTGGCGTCCGCTCGGCGGACTCTGGAGACGCTTCTCGACGCGTTCCCGGAGCACCGTCGCGGGCGGTCCTTCCTGGCCCAGCTCGAGCTCCTCGCCGGCAGCCCGGTGCGGGCGGTGGATCTGCTCGAAAAGATCGTCCAGGACGGCGGCGACGCCACCGAGAGCGCGAACCTGGGCACCGCCTACATGCTCGCGGGCCGCTACGCCGACGCCGCCACGCGGTGCCGGCAGGCCTTCGAGCAGGAGCCCGGCAACGCGATCCTCGCGCTCGGGCTCGCCGACGCCCTCGAGCTCTCCGGCGACCACGGCGGAGCCGGCGAGCTCTACTCGCGGGTCCTCGACCTGTCCAGCGAGGATCAGGAGCTGCCGCCCTGGCAGCGGCAGACCGTCCGCGCCCAGGCCCTGGCCCACCTGGGGCGGGCGCAGGAAGCCGTGGCCGCCGCGCAGCAGGCCTGGGACGTCGCCCCGGACAATCCCCAGGTGGCCCTCGAGACCGCCCTCGTCTACGCCTTGACCGGCGACCTCAACGTCGCGCTCACCCGGGTCGAGACGGCGAGGCGGCTGGGGCTGGGCCCGGCGTGGTTCCGGTTGCCCTGGTTCGCCCCGCTTTCCGGCCTCCCCGGCTACGACCGGCTGGTGCCCGCCGCCCCCGCACCGTCTTCGTCGAGCCCGCCGGCAGCCCGGGCCCGCTCTGCTTGGGCGGCAGGATCAGCGACGGGTCCACCGCGGCGCTCTGCCGTAGGCTGACGATCCGCCGCTGCGACGGGTGGGCGAGGTTCTGGAAGTCGGGGCCGTAGGAGAAGAAGATCTCGTACTTGATCTCGCCGAGCAGCTCCTTTGGTGCCGGCGGGGCGGGTCTGGCCGCGGGATCTCGGGTGAAGGTCCAGCGCCAGCCGGTAGCCGGTCCCTGGCTGGGCACCTGCTCGGAGACGAAGGTGTAGCCTGCCAGCGTCTCGCGGATGTCCTGGTCGTGGCAGGGGACGATGTTGCCGATGGCAGCCAGGTAGCCGGCGCCGGTGTTGAGACTGCGGTCCAGCTGCCATTCGACGGCGAACGAGTCGTCGTCGATCAGGGTGAAGGAGTGAGGATTCGGGTTCACCGAGCTCCCCATGCCACCTGCGTCGAAGGTGACGAGGATCGAGATGCCGTCGAGCGCATCGGTCATGGTCCATCTCCCGGGTCTTGGGTGTCGAGGAAACGATCCGCCGCGGCTCGACTCGGAGCTCGCCGCGACGAGCCCGGCGGATCGGGGGTACGTTGTGACCTGTCCTGCGAGGATAGCGGTGTCCGCCGGCGGGCGTCGTCACATCAGGACGAAATAGGGCTGGTAGGCAACCCCCTGAGCGTCCTTCCAGTCGGCACCCGCCACGATCGATCCGTTCTGGGGCTCGAGCACCCGGACCCCGCCCTTGGGATCGATGAAGACGTTGACCGCGTGGGCACCGTTGGCGTTGGCTCCGAAGAGGACGCCGACGGCATACCCGAACTCGGGCCGCGAGCTCCAGGCGTCCTTCGAGGCCTGGGCCTTGTAGACGTAGCTGTAGTCGTCGCAGTCGAACACCTCGGGGACGTAGCTGAAGCCCGAGAGCCCGGAGTGACCGTAGATGCTCTTTGCCTGGGGGTCCGTGATCGCTTCGTAGTACTCGTCTCCGGTGTTGAAGGCCGAGTAGACGAAGCTGGCGCCGGGCCAGGTCTGCTGGAAGAGCGCGCTGACCTTGGCCTTCTTGACGTAGAACTTGTGGATCGTGAAGTCGCTCCGGGTGTGGGTGCTCGAGACGTAGAGCCAGTTCCAGGTACCCGTATCGGCGCACAGATACATCGTCGTACCCGCGTTGTCCCAGGACAGTGAGACCTTGTCGGGCTGGTTGGGAGCGGTCTGCACGGGGTGGGCCTTGAGCTTCATGGTCGGATAGTCCCCGTTGGGGGAGTAGGTGGAGGCGGCCCAGAAGGTCCATTCCCACGAGGTCGCCTTGCCGTTCGAGTGCAGCGGCCATGGCTGAGTGGCCTGGGCGATCAGCTGCCCGCCGGTCGTCGGGTCCGCGGAGAAATGCAGCGGCAGGACGTCGTTGGGATAGCTGTCGTAGGGCCCGACATAGGCCCACTGCCAGGTGTTGACCCCCGAGTTCTCGACGCACAGCACGCGGCCGTACTCGTCGCGGAGCACGTAGGGCGTGTCCGCAGCCAGCTGCGAGGTGGAGAGCGCCTCGCTGAGGACGATGAGCCGGTCGTGGGCGGCTTCCTCGGCCCTCGCCGCGCGCGTATCGCCCCGAGGTGGCGCGTCGGGGTGGCTCGCCAGGTGGTCGCCGGGCTCGAGCCGGGCGCGGTCGGGCTCGGGCTGTTCGAAGAGCGTGGTGACGCCTTGGGCACCGAAGGTCTTGACGGTCATGGTCTGTCTCCTGTCGCCGAATTGCGCGCCGCCCGGACCCGCCGGCAAGCGACACCCGCCGCCGATCGCGGGGCTCCCATCGGGCGCTCACCCAAGGACAACGGGAAGCGTCGGAAAACGGGGACAGAGAGTTTTTTGACAGGTCCGGAGAAACCCCGGAAGCGCCGGCGAAGCGCTCAGACCAGGGTGGCGATGCGTTCGAACACCCAGTAGGCGGCGAGGCTGCCGATGACGTAGGGCGGGACCCGCTCGGTCCAGGCGGGAAGCCGTGCAAGGAGCGGGCGGGCGACGGCGGTGACCAGGAGGACGGCGCCGACGAAAAGCAGCTGGCCGAGCTCGATACCGACGTTGAAGGTGAGGAGGGCGAGGGGGATCTCGCCCTTTGGCAGACCGACCTCGGCCAGGGCACCGGCGAAGCCGAGACCGTGGAGCAACCCGAACACCGCCGCCACCAGCCAGGGCTTGCGGTGCACGAGATCGCCGGCATCGCGGGTCAGCTCGACGGCGAGGACGAAGATCGACGCCGCGATGGCGACCTCGACCGGCCCCGAGGGGACCCTGATCCAGCCGAGGGTGGCGAGGGCCAGGGTGACGCTGTGGCCGAGGGTGAATCCGGTCACCGTCAAGGCGAGGCGCTTCCAGCCGCGCACCAGCAGGATCAGCCCGAGGACGAAGAGAAGATGGTCGGCGCCCTCGAGGATGTGCTCGACGCCGAGCCGCAGGTAGTCCCCGGCGACGTTGAAGGGGCCCGGCTTCACCGGCACCACCCAGCGGGCCTCCCCGGGGCGTAGCACGCCGCGAGCCGTGGTGCCGTCGGCCAGGGTGGCGAAGACCAGGACCTCGCTGCGCACCTCGTCGAGACCGGAGACCGTGACCGCGGTGCCGGCGAGACCGCCGGTAGCGCAGTCGAGGGTCCAGCTCTCGACCAGCTCCCCTTGAAGGCGCCGTTTGACCGGCTCCGAAGCCCGTGGGCAGCGGCCGTCGAAGGTCGGTTCCAGGGCTCCCGCGCCGCGCAGGGGTGGCTGCTTCCACGTCACCGCTACCTCGCCGCCGGGGGTCTCGTGAAGCTTGAGCAGCGCTGGCGCCACCGGGTGCGCCGAGCTCGAGGGCACCCAGGACAGGAGCAGCACGAGCCAGCCGAGGCACGCCAGCCGTCTCACGGCACCGCCTCGAAGCCCGGTGGCCGTTCGACCACCACCTCGCGCCGCTGGCGCAGCTCCTCGAGGCCTCGTTCGAGGTTCCTGGTCCGCAGCGTGTCGGTCCAGGCTTCGGCGAGCTCGTCTCGGATCTCGTCCACCGTCGGCACCGCGGCCGGAGTCCGCGTCACGATCCACAGCAGGTGGAAGCCCCAGGAGCTGGTGACCGGTCCCTGCCACCGATGGGGCTCCGCGGCGAAGGCGAGGTCGGCGACCTCGCGGCCGAGGCGTCGTGTCAGGTCGAGGTAGGAGATGGCGGCGAGCTCCCGCGGCAAGCGGCTGCCGTCACCGGGCAAGTCCATGGCTTCGGCCGGTAGTGGGAGCTCGGCGAGCTGAGCCTGGGCGGCACGGGCGGCGGCCACCGGATCCGGATGCCGGGCCGGGGTGAAGAGCAGCTGGATCAGGGTGACGCGGGCGGGGACCTCGAAGTCGCTGCGATGGGTGTCGAGGTAGGTCGCGAGGTCGGCCTCCGTCGGGGCCGGCAGGTCGTCGCCACCGCTCAGCAGGTAGCGTCCCGTGTCGAGGAGCATCTGGCGCGCCTCGAGGTCCTTGCGCTGGAGATCGAGGTCGAGAGCCTCCGGCAGCAGGGCGTCCTCGCTCTCGTCGGGATCGTCGGTGACGAAGCGGGCGAGCCGCACCAGCCGTCGGCGGAGCGCCGGGTCCTGCTCGATCCGTCCCGACTCGAGGGCCACGGAGAGGAGCAGCTCCTCGTCCACCGCTTCGGCGATCAGCTCGCGCTGCTGCTCCACATCGGGGGCGACTCCGCTGTGGCTCTGCCACTCGGCGAGGACCTGGAGCAGCCGCTCCTCGCTGACGACGAGGGGCGCCTCGGGCTGGGGCAGCAGGGACCGGACGACGAAGAGCGCGCCGCCGAGAAGAGTGAAGTGGAGGGCCGGGGCGCGCCACCAGCGGCGTCGAGGGGAGGTCACGAAGGAGGGGCTCTCCGCCCCGGCCCGATGGACGAGCCGGGGCGGTCGGGGGTTGGCTCAGAAGCCGATGTAGGTCTGGCGGTGCGACTCCACCTCGTCGAAGTACTGGACCCCCGAGGTGCCGACGTCGAGGCCGCCGACGTTGCCCAGACGCAGGAACTCGGCGTTCCAGCCGGCGTTGTCGATTCCCGTGACGGTCTCCTGGAGGACGCCGTCGAGCCAGAATCGGAGCATGCCGTCGCCTCGGCCCGCGACGGTGGCCCGCAGCCACTCGACCTCGATCATGTGCGGCAGGTCGGAGAGATTGATCCAGGCCGTCTTGGCCCAGGCGTCCGAGTCCTCGTGGGATTTGGCGAGGATGGCGTAGGCGGCGCCGGGGTCCTTGCGGATCACCAGGGTCAGGAGACGGCGCTGGCTCGGGCTCGACCCGAAGAGCGTCGCGATCTTGTGGCGCTTGTTGTCCTGCATGGTCATCGAGTTGGGGTCGTACCAGAAACGCAGGCGATAGCGGCGTTCGTTGGCGGGCGACTCGTCGACCAGGAAGGCATTGCTCTGATCCCCGGCGTCGATGGTGGCGGCGAGGCCGGTGGAGGAGCCGGGGGCGATGCCGGCGGCGCCGCTGGTGGCGAGCCGGTTGTTGGGGTCGTTCTCGGTCCAGGTGCCCAGACCGCTCTGGAAGTCGTCGGCGAAGATCACGTCGTCACGGTAGGTGAGGCATCCCGGGTGGGCGTTGGCCTGGGCGACGACGTGGGCCGACATGCGGTCCGGAACGCGGTCCGGTGCGACGCCCCAAGGATGTCCCTGGCCGAACGTCAGGGAGATGTTGGCGAGCCCGCCGCCCAGGAGGTGGCAGTAGCTCATGATCGTGCCGCAGCCGGCTCCCGGCGTGGCACAAGGCAAGCTGGTGGCGCCGCAATAACAACCCGATTGACCACATTGGCCGCTGTAGCAGGAGTCTACTGCCGCGGCGTTGCCGCCGATGCCCTCGTAGCAGTGGGTGTGCGGTGAGTTGAAGTTGTGGCCGATCTCGTGGGAGGTGACCACGATGTCCCACACCGACGTAGGCAGGTTGATGTTGAAGCTGCCGGTGATGCCCGCGCTGAAGCCATAGTCGCCACCATAGTTGTCGCTCTGCGGCGACAGACCGGGGCAGGCACCGGCGTGGTTGTAGTTGAAGCCCGAAGAACACAGGACGCCGACCCAGGCGATTCCGCCCCCTAGGCTTCGGCCCGAAAGGAAGTGGGTGAAGGTCCGGCTGATGGACGACCGGTTGTCGTTCCACCAGCGGCCGAACTCGAACAGCCCGCAGGTCGTCGAGGTCTGGGTCCATGGATCGGCCGCGGTGGTCCACAGCGAGACGTAGTCGAGGATGAGCGAGGTGTCGATCTCGTCGCTGTAGATGGTCGAGGCGAAGGCGATGAGGTCTCCGGCGTAGTCGACGGCGTCGCCGACGTTGCCGAACAGCTGGTAGTACTCGAAGTCGGTCTCGAAGGCGACGCGCGCGGTGTAAGTGGGTGTCGCGCCTTCGAACAGGGCCGGTGCCGGTGCTGCGGCTCGGGCCGCGGCCGCGGCCGCCTCCGCCTGGGCGTCGATCTCGTCGCCGAAGACCTGCGCCGGGGGCTCCAGGTCGCCGGTGGCGCACTCGAACTCGGAGACCAGCTCGGCCATCTCGGTGGAAGCCTGGATCTCGCGAACCGCGAGGCCGGCGACGGGACCGCCGGCCTTGTCACCCCCACCGAGGACCCAGAAGCGGCCCCGGTCGGCGATGAGCCCGCGCATGCCGCCGCTGTCGAGGACGGTAAGGACCGCCTTCGAGCTCGGCCGGCCCGCGACCTGGCCGCGGTAGTAGACATTCTTTGGCACCGGCTGGTAACTGTCTGTCCCCCCGGCGCCGTGGACGACGATCTGCGCGTCCGGAGTGAAGGCCTCGAAACGGCGCAGGTCGAGGGTGGACTCGGTGAGCCCGCTCTCGAGGGCGAGGCCGCCGAGCTCGAGGACGGCGTCCGAGGGCAGGGTGCGCGCTCGAGCCTCGAGATCGGGCTGCGAGGCGTCGAGACGAACGGCCGCCCAAGCCGGCGGCGCAGTGAGCGCGATGCCCAAGGCGGCGAGGAGGCTGATCTTCGAGAAGGTCTTCTTCATGGTGCTTCCCTCCAGGGGATTCTCATCGTGGCGAGACCGAAGAGATCGTCGATGGCCCGGAGGCCGCTGGCGGATCCCGGGGTGTAGGTGCACTACAACCCTCTCGGAATGTGCAAGCTTCGTGCCCGTGGCGCGCCGCCGCACTGGCCTGCCATGGCCTGCGAGCGTCCCGCATGGTACCGCGGTGGGCACTCTCTCCCCAAAGAGCCCCTCCGTGACCACGAAAGCCCTTCACGACTCATCCGAAGAGACCGACCGCGAGCTTGCCGCGGTGCGCTCGGAGATCGAGACGGCAGACCGCGATCTCGTCGCTGCGGCGGCCCGCCGCGTGAGGCTGGGGCGTCGTGAAGCCGATCTCAGGCGCCAGATCCAGCGGCCTGCGGTGGACTTCGCCTACGAGCGCTCCGTCCTCGAGGGCGTGCGCGATTGGAGCTCGAGCCTCGGGCTCGATCCCGTCGTCGCGGAGGACCTGGTGTCGAGGGTTTTCGAGGCCTCCCTCGAGCTGCAGGAGGCGGATGATCTGCGACACGCGGGCACCGGCGCCGGGTCCCGCGCGGTGGTCGTCGGCGGAGGTGGTCGCATGGGTCGGTGGATGCGCGGCTTTCTCGAAGCCCAAGGGTACTCCGTAGCCGCTCTCGATCCTTGCCTGGAGGCAGCCGACAACGAGCGCGCCGAGGAGTGGCTTCCCGAAGCGGATCTGGTGCTGTGTGCCGCTCCTCCCCGCGCGGTGGCGGAGATCTACGAGCGCTGGGCGGAGGCGCCGCCACAGGGAGTCGTGGCGGACCTGGCGAGCATCAAGGCGCCGCTCCTCGGGTCGTTGGGCCGGCTCCAGGAGGCGGGGGGGCGAGTCGCCTCGTTCCATCCGATGTTCGGGCCGTCGAAGGTGCTCCTGCGTGGGGCCGACGTCCTGATCTGCGAGACCGGGGACACGGCTGCGACGGTGGTGGTGGAGGCGCTCTTCCGGCCCACCGCCGCGCGGTTGGTGCGGGTCGGTCTCACCGAGCACGACCAGCTCATGGCGGACCTCCTGGGGTTGGCCCACGCCGCCGCCATCGCCTTCGCCGCGGCGCTGCCGGAGGCCGATCACCCGGTGCGGAGCACGACCTTCCAGGCTCTCGAAGACCTGGCCGCGAAAGTGGTTCAGGAGAGCCCCGACGTGTACTACGAGATCCAGGCCCACAACCCGCACTCGCTGGCGGCTCTCGAGAAGCTGCGGCGCGCCGTGGCGGCCCTCGAGCGGGCGGTGCGCGAGGAGCGTCCCGATGCCTTCCGGCGGCTCATGGAGCTGGGGCGACGGCGCACTTCGGCGGTGTCTTGTCACTGGGACGGCGAAGTCGTAGATCGCTAGCGGGTCGTGGGAGTCGTGGCGGTGCTCAGGCCGTTTCGCTCTCGTCCAGCGTGTCGGAGACGAGCAGGTACTCCTGCACTCCGTGGCGGAGCAGGAAGCTCTTGAAGACCCGAAAGCCCGGCATGGCGCGGAGCAGATCCGGTTGGTGGAGCTTGGGACCGGGGCGGACGGGATCGGGGTCGCCACCGGCCATGAGACGGTCCGGGGCGACGATGCGGTAGGCCAGAGGCCGTGCCGGGATCGCCGCCCGGATGGACACCATGCAGAAGAACAGCGCTCCCGGCCGGCACAGGGGCAGCACCAGGTCCATGAGAGCCTTCCGCTGACGGCGTCCCAGATAGTCGAGCAGATCCCAGGCGAGGATCGCGTCGAAGGGCTCGCCGGCGCCGGGCGACGGCAGCAGCGCCGCGAAGGTGTCGTGCCAGCGCCCGGCGTCGTCGGCCGGGGTGGCGCCGCTACCCGCGAGGCCGCGGTAGAGGTCCGCCACGTGGAGCCGGCAGCCGAGCTGCGAGAAGGTCTCGAGATTGGTCCCCGCCGCGGGTCCGAGATCGAGGACGCGATGGTCGCCGGCACGCCTCAACGAGTCGAAGAGATGGGGGAGCGCCAGGGTATGGCGCTCGCTCCCGACATCTTCGGCCGGCTCGTGGGGCTTGCGGGCCATGGCGCGACGATACCGCATCGGCAAAGGTCCGATCGCTCGAGGCTCAGGGCTTCCTCACCGGCTCGGGGGCCGGCGCTTTGCCGCCGCCGCCGCTCGCCGGAGCACCCTTGCGCTCGCCTTCCGAAGGTCCCATGTCGATGCTGCCCTTGAACTGAGAACCGTTTTCGAGGCTCACCCGCGGCGCGGTGATGTTGCCCTCGACGATCCCCGATTGGTGGATGATCACCTCCTCCTCGCCGAAGAGGTTGCCGACCACCTCTCCCTCCACATGGACGCTCTTGCCACGCACGTCGGCACGGGCCTTGCCACCCTTACCGACGGTCACCCGGTTCTTGCGGAAGGTGATGTCTCCCTCGACCTTGCCCAGGATCAGGAGGTCCTCGTCGCCGGTGATCTCACCACGCACGCTCATCGAGGCACCGACCACCGATCGCTGACCACCACTGACGGCGGGGCTCGCCGAGCGTGGCTCGGGGGTCGGGGCGGGTGGCTGGGGGGCGGGGGAGCTCGAGGGGCTCGGCGGTGACGTCGGGGCGTTCTTCTTCCACACGATGAGGGATGCCTCCTGAGGGGTAGGGTTCAAATATAGCCATGAATCTATTCATGAGCAGGGGCACTGTCAAGGCGGTATCGGCGTGTCGTGGCGCTGGTAGATCACCACCGACTCGTCGCTGCCGGGGATCGGGACGCGGGCGACCTCGCCATAGCGCTCGGTAAACCCTGACGCCGTGAGCACCGGGCTCATCAAGCCATGGACCCGGGAGCTGTCCAAGACATAGGTGGTCGGGGCGTTGGCGAAGGCGCCGGCGAGGTCGTGGCGCTCGACGTAGGGCAACACGCCGGGGCTGACCAGGCCGAGGAGATCACGCACCGGCAGGCCGCTGAAGTAGGCCACCGTCCCGACCTCGACATAGGCCAGGTCGGCACCCGCCGGCGCATGGTCGTGGAGCCACTCGCCGGCGGCGCGGTAGGCCAGATAGCGCGGCATGCCCTGGAACGAGGCGAAGCCGCCCCAGGTGCGTCGTAGCGTCCTCTCGGCGGGCCAGGCGGCGAGGACGAGAAGGGCGAGGACGGCGGCGACGGCGAGGCCGCGCCGGAGCCGGCCTTCGCTCGACCGGTCGCGGAGCCGCAGGAGCAGCGCGCGCACCCCGGCGCCGCCGGCGGCGACCAGGCCGTAGGTCAGCGCCAGGATCACCGGGATCGGGTACCAGGTGTAGAAGGGCACACCGAGAAGCGGGTAGGCGACGAGCAACGCCAGGGCGTAGAGCACGAGCAGGCGGAGAGCCAGGCCGCCGCGCCGCAAGATGACGACCCAGCCGGCCATACCCCCGGCGACCAGGACGAGCCCGGGGCCCGCGCTCCCGGTGTGGCCCTGGAGCAGCCAGCTCCAAGCCTCGGGCCAGAACGCGAGACCGCTCCGCCAGGCCTCGGCGTTCCAGGCCGCCTGCAGGCGTTTGGCGGCGAAGGTTTGTGGCAGCGGGCTTCCGAACCACCACGTCGCGGCCGCCAACCCGGCCGCGACCATGGCGGCGAGGACCACGCCGTAGACCCAGGGGATCCGCCTGCGGCGTCCTGCCAGGAGCAATGCCAGGAGCCCCGCCGCCAGGCCCGATTCGGGACGGAGCCACACCGCCGC
>JAGQSE010000161.1:0-1048 GCA_020439725.1 Acidobacteriota bacterium | reverse complement strand
GGCGAGGAGGGTCAGGGCAGGGAAGACTTCGAGCCCGTTGTGCACCCAAAAATAAGCCGTGCCAAGGATCAGCGTGCCCGCCACCGCCGCCTCGAGGGTCCTTCCGGATCGCCGGGACTCGAAGAGCAGAAGGGTGGCGAGGGCGAGGAGCGAGGCGGCCGTGGACAGGGTGCCGAGGACGTTCACCGGCACGTGGAGGAGCCACGACAGGGTGCCGAGCACGAGGGCCCAACCGGGAGCGGTGGTGCCGAAGACGCGTTCACCGGGGTTGAACACCAGCCCCTGGCCTTCGGCGAAGCTCCGGGCGTAGCGATAGGTGATGAAGACGTCGTCGAGAGCCTGACCGGCGAGGCGGTAGGCGAAGAGCGCGGCGATCAGCACCCACAGCGCCAGCAGGCCCCAGAGCCACGGGGTGAGGCGGTTCAGGGGCCTAGCGCCCAGGTCGGCTGGGGGTGCTTGGATCATCGGAGAGCGCCGCGAGGGCGGTTGCCGCATGATCGTAGCAGCTGCCCGTGGGACGCCTCCGAGGGAGCGACGCGTGGCTCAGCGGAAGTCGTGGCTCGGCGTTTCGACCACCTCGCTCAGCGCCTGGTAGCGCTCGCCCTGGATCGTCCAGCTACCGTCCTTGCTGCGCAGGATCCCCTCGATCACCAACCCCGGCGAGGCGACCAGCACCTGCCGGTCTCTCTCGAGCTGGTCCGGACGCACCACCGCCTGGATCATGCCGGTTTCGTCCTCGACGGTGACGAAGAGGACTCCCTTGGCGGTTCCCGGTCGCTGGCGGACGATCACCGAGCCCGCCACCCGCACCCGGGTCCCGGGCTCGAGGCGCTCGATGAGCCCGGCGGGCACGACCCCCATGCGTGACAGGGTGGGGCGCAGGTAGGTCAGCGGGTGGGCGCCGGTGGTCAGACCGGTGCCTTCGAAGTCGGCGATCATGCGGTCGACCTCGGACATCTCGGGGAGCGGCGAGGGCACCGCGTCCGCCTGGTCCTGGTACAGCTCACCAGCGTCGCGGGACAGCCGCGCCACCTGCCACAAGGCTTGC
>JAGQSE010000160.1 GCA_020439725.1 Acidobacteriota bacterium | reverse complement strand
CGCGCAGGCCCTGGCCCACCTGGGCGAGCGCCGGCAGGCGGTGGCGGCGGTGCAACGGGCTTTGCAGCTGGCGCCCGACGACTCGCAGGTGGCCTATGAGGCCGCGGTCGTCTACTCGCTGGTCGGGGACACGGCGTCCGCCGTGGTCAGCGCCGAACGGGCGCTCCGCCTTGGCTACGGAACCCGCTGGTTCTCGTTTCCCTGGTTCGACGAGGTGCGCGCCGATCCCGAGGTCGCTCGATCCCTCGGCGCAACGCCGCCGGGCTCCTGAGCCCCGGTTGACCGCCAGAGCTTCCCGGCTCGCTCAGCCGTTCTCGATGGGACGGTTGACGATCGTCGGATCCGCGTTGAGGGGCGTGCCAAAGGAGTCGTAGAACTGGAGCCGGAAGCCGAAATAGCCCTCGTTCACACCCTTCTGAAAGTCATCGGTGACGATCACCTGGGTGTCCGAAGCCCTGTCGACGCTGAACCCCGGGGGCGGGGTCGGACCAAAGTCACCTCCCGGCTGCCGCCACAAGACCGGTTGGCTCTGGTAGGTGTAGCCGTCCGAGAGGTTGAGCTCGATCTTGGCCTTCCCCTCGGTGCCGACCCAGAACCCGTTGAGCGAATCGAGCTTGGAGGTGTCGCTGCTCTCGACCACGAAGGCCACCTGGGTGGGGTTCGTCGGGAAAACGAGCACATCGCTGATCAACTTCATGTCCATGTCCGGGATCTCCTCGTTGGGCGGTTCCTGAGATCGACAAGCCGCCGGATGGTGACCGGCGGCAGGGAGCAGACGACGAGCGAGTCCGCGAGCAACCGCACCCGGAGCCGGGCCTCCTCATGTCGGACCCGGGACCACACCGGGGCGGTCGATGCGACTGCGCAGGAAGTCGGGCGACGTCGACGCACGGGCCTCCATGATGCTCTTCGGTGCTGAGGGTGACGTCGGCATCCTATCGCATCGAAGCACAGACGCAGATGCCGGCCACCCCCGACCCGTCGAGACGTGGCTCAGTGCGAGTTCATCACGATGGCGACGCCCAGCAGGAAGAGCATCGCCGCCGTGACGAAGACCACGTGCAGCCCGATCTGGCTGCGGTCGTCGTTGTAGCGGGACAGGAACTTGTCGAAGGCGGATGGGCGGTCGGACATGGTCATTCCTCCGGTCACGATCTCTCTCGTCACGAGGCGTCGACCCCCACGTCCGGGTGCACGTCCGGTCGGACGATGCCCGCGAGGTCCTGCCAAGACAGGAAGAGCTCGGTGGGGCCCATGACGTAGGGGGCGATCTCGTAGGGGTTGTAGTGAAACAGCAGGCCGTCGTCGACGACGGCGAAGTTGTCGTTCAAAGCGAAGCGATCACCCTCGAAGAAGGTGAAACCGGCAGCTTCGAGGTCCTCGTCGGCGGACAGTCCACGAACCTCGCGGAAGCGCCCTTCGGCGACACCGTCGAGACGGCTCCTTCCTCCCGGCACGAGGAGGTCGTCGAGGCTCGGCGCCACGCCGTCGCTCAGCCGTAGCGTGCGTAGCTGGACGAAGGTGTTGGGATGAGCACCGCCGGTGAACTCGTAGTGGGAGAAGCGCAGGCTCACCCATGTCGGGTCGAGATGGACGATCTCGACGACCCGCTCGTCGGCCCACCCTCCCGGCACCTGCGGAGCTTCCTGCAAGACGTCACGGAAGGCCTCGACGAAGGCGTCGGCGGCCGCTTCGGGAGTCTCTCCCATCCGCTCACCGTCGTCTCCGCCGAGGATCATCGCGTCGATGGTGCCCTCCAGCTCTCGCCGGAGCGCCTCGCCGGGTGCCTCGTCGATCTCGGGAAAGCGGTAGTTGACGGTGCAGCAACGGCCACCGGAGGTATCGCAGTCGCCCTCGCTCCGCTCGACGTTGCGTTCGTGCCAGCGGAGCTCGGGGACCGCCGGCGCTGGAGCCTCCGGCGGCGCCGCGGGTCCGCTACAGGCCGCGAGCAACACCGCCATGGCGAGCCCGGCCGGACGGCCACCTCCCGTAGCCGGGCGGGACGACCACGGCCTGCCGTGGCTCCGGGCGGACGCGAGAACTCTCATGGCGCCGAACTCTACACCAGCGGACGGACGGGAGGGCGCCGGCTCAAGGCCCCGAAACCACGGTCCAGGAGGTCGTGTCTCCGGACTCGAAGCCGTCGCTGAACAGGGGCGAGCGCCCCAGAAGCTGGGTGGTGGTCCCGCGCCAGGCGCCGCGACCGTAGGTGCCGGCGACCACCAGGTCGCGGGTCGGCTCGATCACCAGGTCGCCGATGTTGACGTTGGGCAGGTCGACACCGTCCTTCTCCCAGCTGGCGCCATCGTCGGTGGTCCAGTAGACGCCGACGCCGGTGCCTACCACGACCAGCGGCGGGCTCGGGCGCCAGTCGATCGCCAGCGCCCGAGCCGACACCCCGGCGGGCAGGGCGCCGGTGACGTCCTGCCAGCTCGCCCCGCGGTCCCGGGTGCGCAGGACGCGAGCCCCCGAGGTGCGATGGAACGCTACATAGGCCGTCGCCGAGTCGGTGGGATCGATCACCAGGTCGCTGACCTGACCCGCGGGCAACCCGGCCGAGCGGTCGATCCACAGGCCGCCGGTGGTGGCGAAGACTTTTCCCGCCGAGCTGCCCGTGTAGATGGCTTCTGGGTCTCCGGGCGCCACCGCGATGGCGTTGAGGACCGCGCTGCCGCCTCCCGAGAGATCGTTGCTGATGGTGCTCCAGCTGGCCCCGCCGTCGGCGTTGTCGGTCCGCCAGACGCGGTAGGTACCACCGAGCAGCGAGCGCGAATCGTTGGGGTCCATGATCAGCGGCGAGATGAAGCTCCGGCGGTCGCCGCTCCAAGGTCCGCTGATGTTGGTGACTCCGAAGCCGTCGAAGCGATAGACGGAGAGCCGGACATAGGTCGTGTACCGGCGGCCGGGCTGGACGTGGTCGTAGGCCAGGAAGCCGCCGTCACCACCGATGAGCTGCGGCCAGGAGAGTCCGCCGGCGGCGCGCTCGGCGGTGCCGTTGTCCTGGGTTCCGCCCATCACCAGGTCCGGATCCCGAGGGTGGAGCGCGATGTTGTAGTTCTGCGTGATGGCCAGGTCGTGGTTGAGGGCGACCCAGGTGTCGCCGCCGTCGAGGGTGCGCCAGATGCCACCGTCGGAGCCCACCCAGACGCTGCCGTCGGAGCCGAAGGCCACCGCGTGCTGGTCCGGGTGCACCTGGCCGGCGAGGGAGCCGATCGTCACGTCGTCCCAACTGGCGCCGCCGTCGGTGCTGCGGATCACCCCGGCGGGGGCGTAGCTCGGAAAGACGCCACCGGCCCAGACCTCGTCGGCATCGCTCGGGCTGACGCCGACGAAGGTGTCGTACCACCCCTGCGGGCTCGGAAAGTCGGGGGTCGCCGACAGCCGGGTCCAGGTGTCGCCGCCGTCGTCGCTGCGGTACAAACCCTCGAGACCGGCGCCGCCGTTGATCAGCGCGGCGAAGACCCGCCCTGCCTGGGATGGGGCGGCTGCGACGACGACCCGCGCCACGCCGCTGCCCGGCAGCCCTCCGGTCAGGCGGATCCAGGTGGCACCGCCGTCGAGGCTGCGATAGACGCCATCACCGTGCTTCCCGAGGTAGAGCCGCTGCGGATCCCCCGAGTCCATGGCCAGTCCCGAGGCGGCGCCACCGAGCGTCGTCGACCAGCTGGCACCACCGTCGAGGGTCCGCGAGTACCCGGCCGCACCGGTGATGTGGACGACATCCGGATCCGTCGGGTCCACCAGCAGCTGACTGCACGTACCACCGACCTGTGCGCTGGTCGCGGCCCGGGTCCAGGTGTCCCCGCCGTCGGAGGAGCGGAAGACACCGTCGCCGGAGCTCTGGGTCGTGTACTCACCGGTACCGGCCCACACCACCTGGGGATCCGACGGGTCGAGAGCGACACAACCGTGATTGAGGTTGGGCAGCTCGTCGGTGAGCGGCGTCCAGCCGAGACCACCGTCGACGGTCCTCCAGATGCCGCCGGAGGCAGAGGCGAGGAAGACCCTCAAAGGATCGGTGGGGTCGACCGCGATGTCGACCACCCGCCCGCTGGCGTCGTCGTCACCGCTCCAGAACTCGCCGGTGATGGGCCGCGGCCCCATCAGCTGCCAATCGAGGGAGCTGCGGCGCTGGAGTCGGAGGTCCGACGCTTGCCAACCGGGAACCGCCTCGCCGCGGATCTTGACGTAGCCGGGGGGTGGCGGGCCGAACTCGAGCTCCTCGGCTTCCCGCGCCTCCTCCTTTGGCCCCGAACGGAGCGAGGTACAACCCGTGAAGACAATCAGCACTCCGGCGACGAGAATCACTCCGCCCCGGATCGGGCGACTCGATCGTGGTTGGCTCATGGTGCCCGATCGATATCACATCCGCCGGCACGGAGGCTCACCGGCGGCGGAGACTGCGGCTGCAGGACACGACGATAGAGATCGACCATCGCCGGGACCACCGCCGGTGGCGAGCAGGCCTCGCGTACCACCGCCCGACGGGCGGCCGCGTGATCCGCCTGGGTCTCGAAGTCACCGTAGAGCTCCTCGAGGGCGCTCGCCAGCTGTTCCTGGTCGCCGGGATCGATGAACCGGCACAGGTCGGGGTCGGAGACCAGATCCGGGGCGCCGCTGATCCGCGTCACCACCGCCGGCAAACCGCGCCACATCGCCTCCAGGAAGGCGTAGGGCAGCCCCTCGAAGAAGCTGGGAACCAGGGCCGCGTCGTAGCCGTCGAGATCGAGGGCGAACGGGTCCGGGTAGGGCCCCAGGAGGCGTACCCGCCCCCGTTCGCCGCACGAGGCGACGAGCTCGGCGAGCACCGGCTCGAGGGGGCCGCCACCCCACAGGTCGAGTTCGAGGGGGCCGAGCCGTCGGCGGAGCACCGCCAGGGATTCGACGACGAAGGACCAGCCCTTCTCCACCGAAAGCCTGCCCCACCCCACCAGCCGGCCCGTGGGTCGGCGTCGGCACCACAGCGGGCGCTCCTCGGGGAAGGCCGCGAGGGGCGGGAGCACCGTCGACACCCCGCGAAAGCCGAAGCACCGGGCCAGGTTGTCGGGAGCTCTCGAGCTGAAGGCGTGGACGGCGGCGAAGCGCGGCAGGGCCTCCGCCATGGCCGGGCCGTATGTCGCCCAATGACAGCGTTCCGAGCCGTCGCTGGGCTCCGTTCCGATCAAGAGCGGTCGGTCGCTGAGAGCCGCGAGGCGAAAGGCGGTGCGTTCGAGGGGGATGGCGTGGATCAGCTCCGGACGGTGCCGCGAGCTGAGCGCGCGGAGCGCTTCGAGGGGATCTACCCCCTCCTCGGCCACCACCAACCGCTCGCCGAGGGCCTGTCGCCAGCGCTCGTGGACCGGTGGCGCGGCGACGAAGACCGAGGCGTCGACGCCCTCGGCGACCAGGCCGCGACACAGCTCGACCAGGAAGGTCTCGCAACCTCCCAGCTGGTGGAGCCACTCGGCGAGGAGCAGGACCCTCACGGCCAGAGCTCCGCGAGACGGCGAAGAACCGGGTTGAAGGCCCCATGATCGGGGAGGTCGTCGTCGAGGGGGATCTGGCGCCGCGCCAGCTCCCACAGAAAGCCGTCGACGAGGTCGGGGTCGGCCCGGAAGTCCACCGCGCTCGCCAGGCTCGACGCCTCCCCATCCCACTCCCAACAAACCCCCTTGCCGCTGAACAGACCCTTTCCCAGGGCCGCCGCCGGTACGCCGAGGGCCAGGGCCTCGACCAGCGTCGTCGAGTTGCACGCCAGCACCGTGCGGGCGCGCCGGATCCACTCGGCGACACCCCCGTCGCGGCGCAGGGCGGCCCGCCGGGTGCGGTACTCACGCGGGTCGAGGGGATGGGGCCGCACCACCACGGTCAGGCCCGCGAAGGCCTCTTCGATCCGGTCGATGAGCCGCTGCATGTCGTGGAAGGGGGACGCCCGGAGGATCACCGTATCGTCGGGCACTTGCAGGCAGAGCAGCAAGAAGCCCTCGCGGCGTGGCGCGGGTGCCGCGGGCAGCACCCGCCGGCGATAGGCGGCGAGGGTGTCGGTGAGGTGCCGCCGCTCGGGTCGTGGGAGCTCCGCCGGCGACAGCTGCGCCACCGAGCTCTGATCGGCGAGGCCCGCCTCGTCGAGATAGAGGTACGCCCCCTGCGGCAACCAGGCGTTCTCGGCATAGACCGTCGGTGCCAATGCCGGCGCCAGCCGGTAGCGTCGGTTGAGCTCGTCGCGGGGCGGGTCGGTCGTCTCGGAGCCGTACTGGACGATCAGTTGGGGGTCGAAACGACGCAGATCCGCCTCGAAGGCGGCCTCGCGCAGATCGAAGCGGTGCACCCGTCCGAAGGCGAGGCGTGGCGCCACCGCGCGCTCGAGGCGCTCGGTCTGAAAGTCATAGCCGACCAGCGCCAACCGCCGCTCAGACCGCTTCACCGGCACCCCCGAAATAGCCGCCCAGGTAGTAGTTGAGCGTCACCCGGCCGCTGGCGCCAAAGCTCATCCCGGCCCTCCAGGCGTCGCGGCAAAAGAGATAGTCGTCGGTGTACTGGTAGATCATCTCGCGCGGGGTGTAGCGCTCGCGAAACCGTACCGCCTCGACGACCCGGCGGTGCATCAACCACTCGCTCGAGTCGACGTGGAACAGGTCGCCGTGGGCGTCGGGGATGCGGTCGCGGATGACCGGCGAGCCGTCCTCGAAGAAGCCCTCCTCGGCGAGCATCTCGAACACCTCGCGAGCGATTTCGGGGCGATGACCGAGGACCCACGGGTAGCGTTCGAGAGGTACCGGCCGCCCGCTCCGATCGAGGACCCGCCGCCAGCCGTAGGCGACGTCGAGGGAGGCGTCGTCCGTCAGGAGACCGGCGAGGCTCGACAGGTGCTCGGGCTCGAAGGTGTTGTCATCGTCGAGATGGGCGATGAGCGGCTGCCGGCTCGAGTCGATGCCGAGGTTGCGCAGACGGCCGATGCGCGCCGGTTGGTAGGCCGTGTCGACGGGCCGCTGGTCATCGACGAAGCGCGCCTCGAAGCGTCGGCACAGCCTCTGGGTACGCTCCGCGGTGGCCACGTCGAGGTGGTCGCCGACCACCAGGTGCTCATAGGGCCCCCCGTAGTCCTGGCCCGAGACCGAGGCGAGACAGCGTTCGAGCTCTTCGGCCCGACCGATGGTGGGGGTGATCACGACGATCGGATCCATGCTTCCTCCAGCGGTTCCACCAGGAGCTCCTCGAAGCTTTCGAGGACACGATCCGCCTCCCTCGCCAGGTCCCGGTTGCGCGGATTGAGGACCAGCGCGAAGCGGGCGCCGACGCTCCGCGCCGCCTCGAGATCGCTCCGCTGATCACCGAGGAACCAGGAGCCGGCGGCGACGAGGCGCTCGCGCTCGGGAGCCAGCGCCGCCACCTTGTCGAGACCGGCCGCGGCCGGTGCCCCGATGATGCGGTCGAAGTGATGAGCCAGCCCATGCTCGTCGAGCCCGGCTGCGACCGCGTTCCGCGGCGACGCCGAGACGATCCACTTGGAGACGTGGTGGGTCGCGGCCAGCCAACGGCGGGCGCCGGGCTGGGGCCGCGAGCGGGTGTAGCGACAGCGCGCGTGGAGCTCGAGGAAGCGGCTCTCACCGGCCGCCAGCTCTCCTTCGGGCACGCCGTGGCGCCGGAGGCGCTCGCCGGTGGGCAAGCCGAGGAGCGCCTCGACTTGCCGAGGGGAGGGCTCGAGCCGCCAGGCGGCGAGAGCCTCGAGCGTCAGAGCGACCAGGTCCGGAACCGAGTCGATCAGGGTGCCGTCGAAATCGACCAGCACCTTCGGAGTCCTCCCACGGCGGGTGCCGATGCTGCTGTCGCTGAGCCTCGCCAGGACCTCCCGGGGCCCCCAGAGCACCTCGCAGGCGACGCAGGAGCCGGAGCCCGCGCCACCATCGACGCGCAGCTCGGGGGCGGGGCGGCGCCGGCGGGAGTGTTCGAGGACCTTGTCCAGGTCCGCCGGCGCCACCTGCGAGCCATAGGCCAGCAGCCGGTCGGACTTGGTCCCGAGGTGCGCCGAGACGTCCACCGCCAGACAGCTCGCTCCGGGCAGGTGCTCCACCGCCCAGGCGTCGAGCTCGTCGGTCGACAGGTCTCCGGCGTAAGGCAGATCCTCGTAGAAGAGCGTGTCGGGGCGCGCTCGACGACACGCCTCGCGCACCATGACGTGCTCGATGTGGCGACCGACGCCGAGGGGAGCGATGACCAGGTCGAAGCCCCGGACCAGACGCGCGACGAGCTCGCAGGTGGTGCCGAACAAGGGGTCGTCCGCGGGGCGGCGAGGCTCGAAGATCGAGGCGATGGACGGATATCCGCGGACCAGGGTCTCCGCCAGGTCACCGCGTTCGAGCTCGATGTCGTGGAACGCGCAGAAGGCGTCGTCCTCGGCCCGTCGCACCGCGGTGACGGCGTCGCCGGTGGTGAGCTCCGGTGCGTACGGCGCATGGCAGCTGGTGACGAAGATCGTGCACTGGTGGCGCCGCCAGCCGTCGAAGAGGCCCGCCGCCAGCGCGCCGCCGAGCGAGAAGGCGATGTCATCCGAGTGCGGCGACACCAGCAGCACCGAGGGCCGGTTCACGACGCCACCTCGAGACCGCGCATCTCGGGGAGCTCCACGGCAAGGGTCAGAAGGTCGTCGACCCACCCTTCGAGACGCCACTCGGCCACCAGCTCGGCGGCGGCGTGGCGCCGGGCGAAGAGCTCGGCGCGGCTGGCGCGCACGTCTCTCAGCGCGGCGGCGATCTCTTCGGGTCCGTCGGCGAGGCGAACCAGCGCGGGCTCGCGGCGCGCCAGCTCGGGCGCCCAACCCACCGCCGTCGAGATCACCGGCACGCCACAGGCCAGCGCTTCGAAGACCACCATCGGCTGGCCCTCGCTGGCGCTGGTCACCACCAGGACGTCGAGGGCGCGATAGAGCGGCGGACAGTCTTCGATGGCGACGACGCGACGGTCGTGGTGGTGGACCACGATCCCCAGCGCCGTCACCGCCGCGGCGAGGGGATCGAGCTCCTCCCCCACCAGCCGCACCTCGAAGGCCTTCTGCTCGAGCACCGCACGGGCTAGCGCTTCGACCAGGATGGGCCAGCGTTTGACCGGGTCGTTGCGCCCGATCCAGCCTACGGTAAACCGCTCGTTGAGCCGCTGCCGACAGGTGAAGCCCTCGAGAGCACCGATGGGGCGCTCGAGCACGTGTCTCCCGCCCAGCGGCACACCGTCGCGGGCGAGCAGGATGCGGATCGCCGGGTGGCAGATCCACAGCGCCGCAGCATGCCGCACCCCCCGCCGCTCCCCCACCGCCGTGTACAGACCGGGGTCGTCGAACAGGTCGTGAACACAGACCAGCGTGCGCCCGGGATCGGGGCTGCGGTGCGATTCGCCGGTGCGGAGAGCGATCCAGCGATCCGCCGCGGGGTGCGGTGCGAGCGAGGCGGTGACCTCGAGACCCGGGCGGCGGGCGGCGACGAAATGACGCTTCAGATCCTCGAAGAGCCAGCCGTAGTCCTCGGCGAAGACATCGACGTGAAGAGTGGTCACGGCTTCTCCGCGGTCACCACGCGGACCCCGTCGACGGCGGCCACCCAGCGCGCTCCGCCGCCGTTGCGAGCTCCGTCCTCGACCCGGTGGGCGTCCAGATGGTGCATGCCGTCGCGGTTCCAGCCGGCCCGTCCGGGACCCAGGAGCGGGCTCGGGAGGATCTCTCGCTCCTCGTAGCGTCCCTCGTCGAGGGCAAGGATCTCGAAGCCGCGGACCGCCGTGCCGTAGCGCGGGTGGCAATCCTGCGCCCAGCGCAGCGGCCGCCCTCCGGTGACGACGATCCGCCCTGCCGGCCGCGAGCGCCGCGGGTCGGCGACGTGGAGCGGGCTCGAGGGATGCTCGCGCCAGCCGCCGTCGAGCCGGTCGGCGACGAAGAGGGAGAGAGCGTCGTGGCTGTACGGGCGCGGACACGCGAAGAGGTACCAGCGCTCATGCCACAGGAGGGGCGTCGGGTCCGCGAAAGCACCGGGCAGGAGCTCGGCGTGGAGCGTCCAGCTCGCCGGAAAGGCCACCGCCCGGTAGAGCCGTATCGAGCCGCTCTCGAGGGTCTCGGGCAGCATCCACACCTCGCCGCCGTGCTCGAAGACATGGGGGTAGGAGAGGTGCCAGGGCTCGCGTAGCACGATCCCGCGATAGGTCCAGGTGGCCAGGTCCGGGCTCTCCGCGAGCGCGATCTCGCCTTTGTCGGCGGTGCGGTTCCAGACCTCGAAGAACAGGAACCACCGGCCCCCGCGGCAAAGCAGGAACGGGTCCGCGACGAAACCGGCGTCGACGTCGTCGACCTCGGCGGCGGTGAGGAGCGGCCGCGACGGAACACCGGCGGCGAGGTCGTGGAGCTCGCCGCCGGTGACGACACCGATGGACCAGACCTCGGACGTCTCCGGGGTCATGACGAGACGACCTCCTCGATGGCAGCACGGTGGTCGAGCAAGCCGGCCACGGCCTGACTGAGCATGTGGCCCACCGCCAGCTGGACGTCCTCGATGACGCCGTAGTGGCTCTCCTCGATGTGGATCGAGACGTGGCCCAGGGGCCGCAGCCGCCCGCCGTCGAAACCCGTGATGGCGGCGACGGCGACACCCATCTCGCGCGCCGCCCGCGCCGCCCGCACGACGTTCTCCGAATCACCCGAGGCGCTGATGGCGACCAACAGGTCACCGGCGGCGGCTTCGAGCACCAGCTGGTGGCGGAAGACGTCGTCGTAGCCGTGATCGTTGGCCAGCGCGGTGAGCACCGCTTGCGACTCGGCGAAGTTGTGCACCGCCGGCCGCAGGCCACGGCCGCGGAAGACGAGCTTGAGATCACAGGCGTAGTGCGAGGCGGTGCTGGCGCTGCCGCCGTTGCCCGCCAGGTGGACGGCTCCACCGCGGACGACGGTGGCGAGGACCCGGGCGGCGAGGGACTCGACGGCCGCGAGGTCGAGATGCTCGAGGGCCCGGCACAGGCGGGCGGCGTAGCGTCGTGGCTCGGCGACGACCTCGCGGCGTGTCGGGACTTCGGGACGACTGAAGGCCACCAGGCGATCCGAGCTCACGCCGGCACTCCTTTCCCGCTCGGCACAGCGGAGACCGCCAGCGCCCGATCGAGGGCTTCGAGGTGATCCGCGACCGGACGCTCATGCTCGTCGAGGACCATTCCGACGTGGTGCCGGGGCCGCCTGGGCACCGGGAACGGGCGGCCGTCACCGATCTCGTCGTGGACCAGACAGCGATCCGCCACCCGCGGATAAACCTGCCGAGCCAGGAAGTCCTCGTCATCGCCCCAGCGGTCGGCGGCCGGCCAGGCGGCCAGCAGAGCCGGCAGCTCGGGCAGAGCTCCGCGCCGCAGACCCCACATCCCGCCGTGGATCGGCCGGCGGTGCCAGGGGTGGTCGCGCATCACGTGGATGGGCAGACCGCTGCCGAGCCACTCCTCCACCGCCGCGCGCTCGCGTCCGTCGGGGCGCGAGTCCGTGTCGCGGAAGACCACCACCTCGACACGAGGATCGGCGGCGGCGTGAAGTCGCCACAACAGCGAGCGCCAGTCACCCGCGGCGGCCACCGCGACGAGCTCGGCGTTCGGCGCCGCCGCCAGCCGCCGGCGCAGATCGGCGCCGACCGAGCGCGCCAGGTAGAAGCGGCAGCGCCAGCCCGGATAGTGCTCGGCGGCGAGGTCGACGTTGCGCAAGGCGCCGACCCCGTACTTGGCGTCGTTCCCCCACAGCGAATAGGACAGCAGACGCATCGCTCAGCCCTCTCCCCGGCGAAGCGCCAGCGCCGGCAACGGTTCGCCGAGCTCGTGGACCGGCAGCTCGAGACAACGGAAGCGCGGATCGTCTTTGTGCGTCCTCCAGCTGTAATCACGCCCCGAATCCTTGTGCAAATGCCAGGCACGAAGGGTCCGCGCCGGGTTCTCGACCACCAGGCCGACCTTCGCCATCTCCCAAGCGATCCAGTTGTCGCTCCCCAGCCAGCCGATGTTGATGTCGGCGAAGAGCTCTTCGGGCAACGGCGCCTCGAAGATCCAACAATCCTGCGCGATGGTCTTGTCGAGGGGATCCCAGACGTAGCCCAGGTCGTGGTACTGGACATGGACGTTGTGCCGCGCCAGCGCCAGCACCCTCCCCGAGAGGTCGTAGCTTTCGAGGAGTCCCAGGGTGTGGTCGAAGTAGATGTCCGCGTTGGCGACGATCACCCGCCTCCCGGCGGAGCGCTCCGCCGCCAGGTCGAACATGCGCCGGAAGGAGAGCGCCTTGCCCCCGTGGGGAAAGACCTCGATCTTCGGGTGCTCGAAACGCGCCGGCAGCTCCTCCCCGGGATCCTCGTAAAAGACGAAGATCCGCGAGATCCACGGATTGGCCAGGTTCTCTTCGAGACACCGCCGGTACTCTGCGTCGCGCTCGGGCCGGCGCTCGCGGTAGCTCGAAAGGATCAGGTCGAACATCGCGTCTCCTCCATCAAAGGTCCAGTGAACGTCATGGCGCCGGTGGCGGGCCATCGCGGCCCGGCCTCGTCAACGGCAATAGGCCCTACCCTGGTGATCGACAGGTCGGTCAGCGGCCGGGTGCCGGTGGCCCAGCGCCGCTTGTAGCTCTCGTCGCCCTCGAGCAGGTCGTACTCCGCGTCGCCGCGCGCGAAGCCCAGGTCGAGGCCCGCTTCGATGAGCAGGCTGCCGCCGGAATAGACGGCGGCTTCGGGCAGGAACGCACCGTTCCAATCGCCCAGGCCGGCAGGTCCGTGGCTCAGCAGCTCGAGCCCGAGAAGCCGCGCGCCGTCGGCCACCAGCCCCAGAACCGTCAGCCGGCCGGTGGCGAAGAGCTCCGGCAGCACCTGGCCGAGGAAGGCCTGACTCTCGCGGGTGGAGAAACAGCTGTCGGCGCCGAAGCGCGCACGGTGGAGCTCGACGAAACGCAGCGGAAGCTCCGCCGGTGGCAGGTCAAGAGGCCCCAGCGGCCGCACCTCGACACCGGCCGAAGCAGCCTGGCGATGCGCCCGCCGGAGGTTCTTGCCGAGCTTTCGGGAGCGGCCGGCGAGATGGGCGCCACCTCCCCCGCTGAGATCGGCGACATAGGTCGTGCGCCGAGTCTCTCCGAGGCGGAACCCCGGGCAGGCGGCGACCAGCCCTCGGACGGCGCCGAGAAGCACCGCACGCGGGTGGAGCCGGCAGAGATCGAGCCGCCGGAGGGTGCCGGTCCCCGGCTCCCCGTCGAGGGCACCGAGAAGCAGGGCAAGGGCGGCGGGCTGGTCTCCGGCGGCGACGATGGCGTCGGCGCTGTCGCCGAAGCTCGGTTCGAGGCGGGCCAGACCTTCAGGCCCCGAACGGTGGAGCGGCAGGATCCCCACCACGTCTCCACCGCGGCGGGCGACGTGAATCGAGGGCTGGAGCTCGGGATGGTGAGAGCAGGTGGCCCGAAACCAGGCCGGGGAACAGAAGGTGCGATCGGCGGTGGAGACGGGGAGCAGCCGGAGCCAGTCGGGCTCTACGGCGGGCAGCTCGCACAGGGGGATCGCTTCGACCGCAACGTCCGCGACGGAGCGAAGCGGAGCTCTTCGGATCCCATCGCAGACCCGCAGGGCCTGCGCCTCCCCACCCACTTGCATCTCGAACCCAGCCTCCTCGACCGCTCACCGGCGCCCCGAACGGGGCCACGGCGTGCAGAACTCGACGGACGATTCGGACGGCTCGGGTAACGAGGCGGATCGTAGCACAGGCGAATGCTCGATTGCGCATCCCCGCGATCAACCTCGAGCTGTTCGCACCTCTCCAAACTGCGCAGCAGTGCCTCGGGAATCAGGAGGGATGATCGCTTGTTTGAAGACCTGAGTGTGCTTGACTCAGGTCTGCGATGGGCCTATGATGGGAGGCGTCGGAAGGCTGAGTGAAGCACGCTTAAGCCGATCAGCAGAGCGAAAAGGAGCCAGCTTTGGACTACAAGGATTACTACAAGATCCTCGGCGTGCCCAAGGGCGCCGACAAGGACGAGATCCAGAAGGCGTACCGCAAGCTGGCGCGGAAGTTCCATCCGGATATCAACAAGACGCCCGAGGCGGAACAGAAGTTCAAAGAGATCGGTGAGGCCTACGAGGTCCTCAAGGACAAGGAAAAGCGCGCCAAGTACGACCAGTTCGGTTCCGCCTGGAAACACGCCCAGGCCACCGGCGGCCGGCCCGAGGGCTTTGAGAACATCGACTTCGACTTCAGCGGTACCGGCGCCTCGGGTTTCAGCTCGTTCTTCGAGAGCCTGTTCGGAGGCGGCGGGGGCTTTGGCGGATTCCAGGGTTTCCAGGGCGGAGGGCGGCGGCGCGCGGCCCGGCCCCGCGGCGGCCATGACGTCGAGAGCACGCTCAAGCTCAGCTTGCGCGAAGCAGCCCACGGCGGCAGCCGTCAGATCACCATCTCCGATCCGCAGACCGGCACTCGCCGATCGCTCGACGTCAACATCCCCAAGGGGATCCTGCCGGGCAAGAAGATCCGCTTGAGCGGCCAAGGCGCCGAGGGTTATGGCGGGGGCGACCGTGGGCACCTCTACCTCAAGGTGGAGATCGAGCCCGATCCCGACCTGCGCCTCGAGGGTCACGACCTCCACACGACGATCCCCATCACGCCGTGGGAGGCGGCCCTGGGCGGCCAGGCGACGCTCAAGACGCTGGACGGCGAGGTCACCGTCCGCATCCCCGAGCACACCTCCTCGGGGCGCAAGATCCGGCTCCGCGGCAAGGGCTTCCCCGCTCGCGGTGGCACCGGCGACCTCTACGGCGAGTTCAAGGTGGTGCTGCCCAAGACTCTGAGCCCGCGCGAGCAGGAGCTGTTCCGCGAGCTCGCGGAGGCCTCGGAGTTCCAGCCCCGCCGAGAGCCCGTCCCCCAGGACGCCTGACCCGACACGGTCACGCGCCCCGAACGCCCGGTCGCCGCTCTCCCCTTCACGGGCAGCGAGCGGCGCCCCGGGCGGCACGGCAGAGAGTCCGAAATCATCCCGAGAAAGAGGTAGCCCATAACCATGGACATCAACCGCATGACTCAGAAGTCTCAGGAGGCGCTGCAGGCGGCGCAGACCAAGGCGGTGCGCTACGGCCATCAGCAGGTCGACGTCGAGCACCTGCTGCTCGCCCTCCTCGAGCAGCCCGAGGGCCTCGTGCCCCGGCTCTTCCAGCGCATGGACGTACCCGTCGCCAACCTCGAGCAGGCCATCGAGGCCGAGCTCGAGCGCCTACCCCGGGTTTCCGGCGGCGCCGCCGAGGCCGGCAAGGTCTATGTCACGCAGAAACTCCAGAAGCTCCTGGTCCGGGCCGAGGACGAGGCCAAGCGGCTCAAGGACGAGTACGTCAGCGTCGAGCACCTGATCCTCGCGCTCCTCGACCAGGGCACCGATACCCCCGCCGGACGGGTCCTGGCCCAGTTCGGCGTCGACCGAGACCGTTTCCTCGCGGTGCTGACCCAGGTGCGCGGCAGCCAGCGGGTGACCAGCGCCATGCCCGAAGCCGCCTACGAGGCCCTCGAGAAGTACGGCGTCGACCTGGTGGCCCAGGCGCGCTCGGGCAAGCTCGACCCGGTGATCGGTCGCGACGACGAGATCC
>JAGQSE010000159.1:4458-6335 GCA_020439725.1 Acidobacteriota bacterium | reverse complement strand
TGGATCGACAGCTCGACCTCCGCACCGAGGGCGTTGACCCCACGGCTCGGTTCGCCCCGCCACAGCCGCCGCAGGATGTCGACGTGGTCGAGCATCGTCTGCTTGCGTCGCTCGAAGGCGGCGCGGCGCTCGTCGGCGGAGACCGGTGCCAGGACGAAGTCGTTGGCGTGCCAGCCGGACGCCACCGAGATGCCGACGCGTCCGCCGGAAAGGTTGTCGACGACGGACCACTCTTCGGCCACCCGCAGCGGGTTGTGGAGCGGCAGCACGACGCTCCCCGCGCGGATCGCCACCCGCTCGGTGACCGCCGCCACCGCCGCGCCGGTCACCGACGGGTTGGGATAGAGCCCCCCGAACGCGTGGAAGTGGCGCTCCGGCGTCCACACCGCCGACAGGCCGGCGCGGTCGGCGAAGCGGGCTCCCTCGAGCAGCAAACGGTAGCGCCCACCGGCGTTCGGGTCTTCGGAGCCCGAGTCGTCGGCGAAGTAGAACAGGCTGAAATCGATGGCCTTGGCCGAGACCCGGGTCGAGGGCCCGCTCGCGCCGTAAAGCTCCACCGCGCGGTCCCCCTGCAGGACGACGCGCGACCCACGGGTGAGCGTCCACAGCAGCTCGAGCACCGAAATGTCGAAGGAGATGCTGGTCACCGCGAGCAAGGAGGTCGGTTCGGACCCCAACAGCTCGTCGAGGGCCAGCATCAGGTTGCAGGCGTTGCGGTGGCTGACGGCCACCCCCTTCGGACGCCCGGTGGAGCCGGAGGTGTAGATGACGTAGGCCAGGTCGTCGAGGGCGGGGGTGCGCGGCACGACTCCCGCGGAGGCCGGCGGTGCCGCTCCCAGCGCTTCCTCGAGGACGACGTGGGGATGGTCCGCCACCAGCGCTCGTTGGCGCCGACCCGCCACCACCAGGGCCGCGCGGGCGTCGTCGAGGATGAAGCGCAGGCGCTCGGCCGGGTACTCGGGGTCGAGAGGCAGGTAGGCGGCACCGGTTTCGAGGATCGCGAGCAGCGCCGCCACCATCGCCGCCGAACGGTCGCACACCAGACCGACCAGCGCCCCGGGCGCCGCGCCGCGGGGGCGGAGCATCGCCGCCAACCGCCGCACCCGCTCGTCGAGCTGGCGGTAGGTCCAGCGTTCGTCGCGGTCCACCAGCGCCAGCGCGTCCGGGGTGCGCATCGCCTGCCGGGCGAAGAGCTGCGGCAACGCGGCCAGCGGCCGCCGCAGGGCGGTGTCGTTCCATTCGCGCTCGATCTGGTGCCGCTGGGCGTCATCGAGCCAGTGCAAGCGGTCGAGGGGTAGCTCCGGCTGCCGCGCAGCCTCCCCGAGCAGCGTCGCCAGGTGGCTCATCCAGCGCGCGGCGGTGGTGGCGTCGAAGAGATCGGTGTTGTACTCGAGCGGGCCGCGCAGCGCGCCGTCCTGCCGCGGGACCAGCGTCAGCGTCAGGTCGAAGCGCGAGGTGCCCGAGTCCACCGGGATCACCTCGAGGTCGAGGCCGGGGAGGTCGGGGGGCTCGAGGGTCGTGTTCTGGAGCGTGAAGACGACCTGGAACAAGGGGTTGCGAGACAGGTCCCGCTGGACCCCCAGCTCCTCGACGACCCGCTCGAAGGGCAGCTCCTGATGGCCGTAGGCGTCGAGGGCGACGCGGCGCACCCGCTCGAGCAGCCCGGCGAAGCTCGTGGCGGAGAGATCCAGGCGGAGCGCCAGCATGTTGACGAAGAAGCCGATTAGGCCTTCGGTCTCGCGTTGGGTGCGGTTGGCCACCGGTGAACCGACCACCAGGTCGCGCTGTCCCGCCAGCCGCGAGAGCAGCGTGCCGAAGCCCGCCAGGAGGACCATGAAGAGGGTGGTGCCCGATCTCCGGGCGAGGTCGCCGAGGGC
>JAGQSE010000159.1:0-4367 GCA_020439725.1 Acidobacteriota bacterium | reverse complement strand
GGCGGCTCCGCCAACCGCCGGCGCCAATGGTCGATCTCCGCCGCCAGCCGGTCGCCGGTGAGCCACCGGCGTTGCCAGGCGGCGAAGTCGCCGTATTGCACCGCCAGCTCCGGGAGCGCCGCGTCGACGCCTTCGCTGGCGCTCTGGTAGAGCACGGCGAGCTCCTCGAGGAGGATGCCCATCGACCACCCGTCGGTGGCGATGTGGTGCAGCGTGAGGAGCCACCAATGCTCGTCGTCGGCGAGCCGCAGGGCCACCGTGCGCACCAGCTCCCCCCGCTCGAGGTGCAAGGCGCGGGCGGCTTCGCGCCGAGCGAGATCGGCCGCCAGCCGCTGGCGCCGGTCGCCGGGGAGCGCCGACAGGTCGACCACCGGCAACCTCTGCGGGGCGGCCGGCAGCACCCGTTGGACCACCGTCCCCTCCGAGGCGGCGAACTCGCTGCGCAGGGCCTCGTGCCGGCGGACGATGGTCGTCATGGCGGTAGCCAACCCGCGGAGGGACAGGTGCCCGCGCAGCCGCAGCGCCAGCGGCACGTTGTAGAGCGGGCTCTCCGGTTCGAGCTGGTCGAGGAACCAGAGCCGTTGCTGGGCGTAGGAGAGCGGCAGCTCGCCGCTGCGATCCGACCGCACGAGGGGTGGCCGCTCGCCCCTCGCCGCCTGCCGCATCGCCGTCTCGAGGAGCTCCGCCTGAGCCAACAGGGTGCTCGCCTCGAACACCGCCCGGACGGGAAGCTCGACCCCGAAACGTTGGCGCACCGCGGAGACCAGCCGCGTCGCCAGGAGCGAATGCCCCCCGAGGTCGAAGAACTCGTCGTCGGGCCCCGGGAGGGTGCCCAGGAGCTCGTGCCAAAGCGCCGCCAGCAGCTCCTGGATAGGTCCCGATCGCTCGCCGGTGGGCCGTGGCGCCGCGGGCTCAGGCAGCGCGCCGCGGTCGATCTTGCCGTGGCGGGTGAGGGGGAAGGCGTCGAGCACGACCACCGCCGCGGGCACCATCGCCGAGGGCAGGCGCTGGCCCAGCCAGGCGCGCAGCTCCTCCCCCGGGAGTTCCCCACCGCGCACGACGCAGTACGCCAGCAGGCGAAGCCCCGCCGGGCTCTGGCGGGCGACGACCACCGCTTCGGACACCCGCGGATGCGACGCGAGGACGATCTCGACCTCGCGGGGCTCGAGCCGTTGTCCGCGGATCTTGACCTGGTCGTCGACCCGTCCGAGGAAATCGAGGGCGCCGTCGGGACGCAGGCGCACGCGATCTCCGGTGCGATAGCGGCGGCCGCCGGGGAGAGGCGACTCGGGATCGGGAACGAAGCGGAGGGCGGTCTCGGCGGGCCGGCCGCGATACCCGCGGCCCAGGCTCTCGCCCGCGACCACCAGCTCGCCGATGGCGCCGACCGGCTGCGGAACGCCGCCGGAGCCCACGACCACCGCCCGCGTGTTGTCGATGGGGCGGCCGATGTCCGGCGCCGAGAGCTGCCGGGTCCCCGGCTCGGCCTGCGCCGCGACCCGGGCGAGGGTCGACGCGACGGTGTTCTCGGCCGGCCCATAGCAATTCAACAGGATCCAGTCGCTCGATGCCGGGGGCCGGCGCAGGAGCCGATCACCGCCGACGTGGACCTGGCGCAAGGAGCAGCCCCGAAGGTCGTCCGTCTCGAGCACCAGCTCCGCCACCGGCGTCGGCAGGAAGGCGACGGTGATCGCCTCATCGCGGAGCCAGCGGGCCAGGGCCGGGGCGTCGAGGACCGTCTCGGCGGGGGGCACGCAGAGACACGCGCCGGCCGCCAACGACGGCCACAGCTCGTACACCGAAGCGTCGAAGCCCACGCTGGCCACGAGCGTGGTCCGGTCCCCCGGTCGCAGATCGATGCGAGCGACCTTCCAGTCGACCAGGTTGCGCAGCGAGTGGTGGCTGATCGTCACCCCCTTGGGCCGGCCGGTCGACCCCGAGGTGTAGATCGTGTAGACCGCCTGCAAACCGTCGAGCGGCGGCCTCGGTTCGAGCGCCGAGGAAGCCTCGCCGGCGGCCAGGAGCTCATCGAAGCCGAGGCGCCCCCAGGGACCGGTGAGCTCGCCGGTCACCAGACCCGGCGGCGCCAGCAGCAACCGCGCGCCCGAGTCTTCGAGCAGCTGGCGGAGGTGCGCCGTGGGATGCGCCGGATCGAGGGGCACGTAGGCGGCGCCGGCGGCGACCACGGCGAGGAGCAAGGCGACCTGGTGCGCGGAGCGCGGGTAGGCCAACGCCACCACGTCCTCCTCGCGGATCCCCCGTTGTCGCAGCGCGTGCGCAAGCCGTAGCACGGTCTGCGCGAGGGCGGCGTAGCTCCACACGCGGTGCCCGTCGTCGAGCGCCGGGGCCGTCGGCCGTCGGCGAGCCTGGGCGAGGAAGCGTTCGAGGGGCCAGCCCGGGTCCGTGGCCCGCGCCGTGTCGTTCCACTCGGTCTTCAGCTGGTGGGCTTCGGCGGAGCCCAAGAGCGACAGCCGGTCGACGGGTGCGGCCGGGTCGTCGACGGCGCTCTCCAGCAGGACCCGGAACGAGCGCCAGAGCCGCTGGACGGTGCTGGGATCGAAGAGCGAGCGGTCGTATTCGAGGGTCCCCTCGAGCCCACCGTCGGGCTGCGGATGGAGGAAGAGGAAGAGATCGAATTTGGCGGCCCCGGCGGAGAGGGCCCGGACCCGCGACTCGAGACCCGGGAAGACCGGCGCCAGCACCGAAGGCTGCAGTGCGAAGGCCGCCTGGAACAGGGGGTTCTCACCCAGCTGGCGCTCGGGGACGAGGGCTTCCACCAGCTGCTCGAAAGGCAGCCGGCGCTCGTCATAGGCCGCGAGGGCGGCCTCGCGCACGGTCTCCAGGTGCCGGAGGGAGGCGGGGCGCGGCCCGAGATCGGCGAAAACCACGGCGGTGTTCACCAGGAGCCCGACGACTTCCTGGGTCGCGACCGGATCGCGCTGGTCGACGGGGAAGCCGATCCCCAGACGCGACTGACCGCTCCAGCGCGACAGCAGCACCTGGTAGAGCGCCAACAGCCCCATGAAGGGCGTCGCACCGGCGCTGCGGGCGAGGTCTCCAAGCCGCGCCGTCAGCGCGGCGCCGACGCGCACCGCAAGCTCGCCGCCCAGCCGTTCGCGGCCCGAGGTGCGCGGCCGATCGGTGGGCAGTCGAAGCGGTTCCGGCGGCTCGCCCAGGCGCTCCACGGCGGCGCGCAGCGCGGGCTGGTGATCTCCCCGCCGCCACCGCTCGCGTTCCGACGCCGCCAGATCGGCGGGCTGGAGCGGCAGGGCCGCCGGTGCATCGTCTCGGTCTTCGAGAGCCTGCCGGTAGAAGGTCGCGAGATCGCGCGAGACGATTTCCAGGCTCCGGCCATCGGCCACGGCGTGATGCAGGTTGATCACCAGGCGATGGGCGTCGTCGCCGAGACGTAGCAGGAGGGCTCGCCACAGCGGTGCGCGATCGAGCGCGAAGGGCCGGTGGGCGGTGGTCTCGGCGAGACGCTCCGCCTCGCGCCGTGCGTCCCCGCCCGAGAGGCCATCGAGAGAGACGATGGCGAGCGGGGCCTCTAGGCTCCCTCGGACCCGTTGCACCGGACGCCCGTCGAGGTCGGCGAAGGCGGTGCGCAGGGCCTCCTGCCGCTCGCCGACCCGGCACAGCGATCGCTCCAGGGCACCGAGCCGAAGCGGACCGTCGAGCTCGATGGCGAAGGGCAGGTGGTAGGTGGCGGTCCCCGGCGTCAGGCGCTCGAGGAACCAGATCCGCTCCTGCGCGAAGGACACGGGGGCGTCGTCGGGCAACGGCCGTGGCAGGGCCTCGGGGAGCGGCTCGGCCGCGCGCCTCTCGCCGCCGTCGGCTCGCAGCTGGTCGACGACGCGGGCCAGGGCACCGACCGAGGGCGAGTGGAAGACGCTCTGCAAGGGCAGCTCGACCCCGACCGCCGCCCGCACCTCCGCCACCAGCCGCGCGGCCATCAAGGAGTGGCCTCCGAGGGCGAAGAAGTCGTCCTCCCGCCGCACGTCCTCGTGCCCCAGGAGCTCGCCGTAAAGGCTCGCCAGCAGCAGCTCCGAGGGCGACGTCGGGCTCGTCCCTGCGGCCGCCGGCGCTTCCGGCAGCGGCAGCGCCGTGCGGTCGAGCTTGCCCGTCAGGGTGCGCGGCAGCTGCTCGAGGACGACGAAGCGCGACGGGACCATGGCCGGCGGCAGACGCTCGCCGAGGAAGGTCCGCAACGTCTCGGCGTCGATGCCGGTACCGGCGTCGGCCGGCGTCACGAAGGCCACCAGGAGCTCGCCGCCCTGGCCCGGGCTCCGCACCTGCGCTGCCGCCTCGGCCACCGCCGGGTGGCGGCGTAGGGTCGCTTCGACCTCGCCGAGCTCGATGCGGAAGCC
>JAGQSE010000158.1 GCA_020439725.1 Acidobacteriota bacterium | reverse complement strand
TCATCGACCATGACATCACCTTCGATGACAGCTCGTCTCTTTCTTCGTCCAACGACCCGATGCAGACTGAGAACGTGCGTACCCCGAGCCTCGACCTGGACAACGTATATGGTGATGGACCGGACGCGTCGCCCTACTTCTACAAAGCCTCCGGCGAGCTCCTGACTGGCGCCGACTTCGACTACCAGCCGACGGTGATTCCCGGCTGGCAGAATCAGGACGACCTTCCGCGAACGCCTACCGGCACCGCGATCATCGGCGATCCACGAAACGACGAGAACCGCATCGTCTCGCAACTCCAGCTGGGCTTCCTCCGCTTCCACAATCAGGTCATCGGAACCGGGCGGAGCTTCGAGGAAGCCCGTCGCATCGTTCGTTGGCACTATCAGTGGATAGTGGTGAACGAGTTCCTACGAACAATCTGTGGCGGTTGGGTGGTCGACGACATCCTCGCCAACGGTCGCAAGGTCTTCCAGCCAGAGTGCATGGGAATCCACGAGCCCTTCATCCCCATCGAGTTCGCCACCGCCGCGTATCGTTTTGGTCACACCATGGTGCCGCAGAGGATGCGCATCCGCGATGGCGGGCTCCAGCACGACCTCTTCGGAGTGGGAAGCGTGCTCGGCAAGGGATTCGAACCCGTGACTTCGCCCGACGGCGTGGTCGAGTGGTCGGCTCTCCTCGACAGCGGAAACGGTGTCTACGAGCGTGCCGGCCGGTGTGACGCCAAGCTGGCCGCGTCACTTCTAGACCTGGCTTTCATCCAGAACGGACCCAAGTCCCTGGCTGTCCGCAACCTGCTTCGTGCGCAGAGCTTCCTGATCCCATCCGGCGAGCAGGTGGCCCAAGGCATGGTCGACGCCGGCGCCAAGGAGGTTACCCAGGCGATGATCGACGAGTTGCGGGACGCCGGCAATGACCTCGGGTTCGCAACGGCGACGCCGCTGTGGATCTACATCCTGGCGGAGGGCAAGGTGATCGGTCGGAAGGACTCCCCGGGCACGGACCCAGGGGCTTTCTCCAAGGGCGAAGGTCTGGGCCCAGTCGGCGCTCGTCTCGTGGCAGAGGTGATCCTTGGTCTCCTCGAGCTCGACCCCCGCTCGTACCTGGGCTCCTCCCGCAACTGGTCGCCGCTCGACCCGCCCGACAAACTAGGGACCGGCGGTGTCACGTCGCTCCTGGAACTCCTCACGTTCACGGGAGCTTGACCATTCGGGTAGGAAGAATCGGGGGAGACGATTCTCATGACGGTGCCTTGGTCAACGGTGGTTGATTGTTCGTGACCTCTGGCACGCGTAGGCCGCCGGCGGATCGGGCCCCGCCTTTTCTCACGCGCCCACCCTGGCTCCGCCCCGCTGGAGCGGGGCCTTTGTAGCTCCTCGCAGCTCCTTTCCCGTGCTCCCACGGTGGACCGTGGGAGCGAGGTTTCTATCGGGAGGCAATCGCTGACGCTACGGATCCCGCTGGCGGCTCGGCGGTCTCCTTGAGCGGCAGCACGAACGCATCGAGATAGGCGCGGACCTCGTCGAAAAGATCCTCGGGGACGAGCAGGGTCATCTGCGGGTGGAAGTGGTACGCGAGCTCGTAGAGCACGAAGCCGTCGAGGAGGTCGGCTTCAGCCACCGCGAGGAGGTCTTCGATGTCGGGATCAGGCTCGAAGGGCTTCTCGGGCTCGGGATCCTCGCGCAGGACGAAGTACGAGACCGCCAGGGAGCCAAGGCATTCCTCTTCTGCACGGAGCGACCAGTTGTTCTCGTCGCCCCCGCCCCGCGTCTCGGTGTACTCGGGTTCGCCGAGCCAGATGGCCTTGCATAGTCCGTAGGCCGCCCTGTAGGGCCGCTCGAGATCGGCGTAGACGGCGATCTTCTCCCCCTCGCGGCGTGCCATCGCACGCGGCACGAAGGTCTTTTCGAGGGCCCGGTAGCCGAGCGTGCCGGCGGCACGACGCACGGCAGTGACCACCGTCGGCCGGTGCGGGCGGCGGGCCAGGGCCTCGATGTAGCTCTGCCGGGCCTCCTCGGAGCGGCCGAGATGCAGCAGGGCGCTGGCCTGGAAGAAGTAGCCGATGAAATCGTGAGGGTTGAGCTCGATGGTCTTCTGGTACCAGGGCAGCGCGGCCTCGTAACGGCCATCGAACTGGTAGCTGTCGCCGAGGGCGGCGGTGGCGGGGTAGCAGGTCGGGTACTGCTCGACGATGGCGCTGTAGAGCTTGCCGGCTGCCTCGTGCTCCCCCTTGGCGAACGTCGGCTCCGCCTCCTGGAGGAGCTCGAGACAGCGGGGGTCGAGGGGATACGTCGTCAGCTGCTTGTCACCGTCGTCCTCGACGACGACCTTCGGGTACTCGACCTCGGTTTCTGCCGTCGGCCAAAGCACGCTGGCGAGGTCAGCAGCCTGGTCGGCAGGCAACTCGTCGAGACCGTGGAGCTCGTAGAGCTGCTTCGAGTCGGAGACGATCTTGAGCAGCTGCGCCGGATCGAGGACGCCGTCCGGGAACTTGCCGGCATGGGCCGAGCAGGCTCCCGTCATGACGGCGACCACGGCGAGGGCGGCCAGGCGGCAGTGGCAGAGTTCGTGCGGTTTCATCGGGCTCCCTTCGCTGTGCGTCCCCGGTTGCGAGCGATCGGTCTACGAATCTTGTCAGGGACAACCCCGACGGCGACGGAGCTTATTTCGCTCGATGGTCAGAGGACTGGTCATCGAGGCTTGTGGCTGCTGGTCCCCATCCCGTGTTGCTGTAAACTCCCGACCTATGCCTGATTTCCGCCTCGAATCGCCGTTCTCTCCCCAGGGTGATCAGCCCGAAGCCATCCGCACGCTGGTCGAAGGGATCCAGCGGGGTGACAAGGAGCAGGTGCTGCTCGGGGTCACCGGGTCGGGGAAGACCTACTCGATCGCCAAGGTGGTCGAGGAGATCAACCGGCCGACGTTGGTCTTGTCGCACAACAAGACGCTGGCGGCGCAGCTCTTCCAGGAGTTTCGCTCGTTCTTCCCCGGGAACGCGGTCGAGTACTTCGTTTCCTACTACGANNTACGACTACTACCAGCCCGAGGCCTACGTCCCGGCGAGCGACACCTACATCGAGAAAGAGACCAGCATCAACGACGAGATCGACCGGCTGCGGCTGCGCGCCACCAAGGCGCTGTTCGAGCGCCGCGACGTGCTGATCGTCGCCTCGGTGTCGTGCATCTACGGCCTGGGCTCGCCGGAGGCCTTCTTCGGCATGCTCCACTTCTTCGAGCAAGGCGAGGAGCAGGGCATGGAGCAGGGGCTCTCCAAGCTGGTGGCGATGCAGTACGAGCGGACCAACATGGACCTCTACCACGGGTCCTTTCGCGTCCGCGGCGACGTCCTCGAGATCCTCCCCGCCTACGAGGACGTCGGCGTCCGGGTCGAGTATTTCGGCGACGAGATCGAGCGCATCCAGCGCTTTGACACCCTGCGCGGCGAAGCCCTCTACGAGGTCGACCGCATCGGCATCTTCCCCAAGACCCACTACGTCACGCCTCGGGAACGGCTCGAACGGGCCATCGAGACCATCCGCCTCGAGCTCGCCGAGCGGTTGGCGGAGCTCTCCGACGAGAACAAGCTGCTCGAATTCCAGCGCCTCGAACAGCGCACGCGCTTCGACCTCGAGATGCTCCAGGAGATCGGGTACTGCCACGGCATCGAGAACTATTCGCGGCACCTGAGCGGCCGGCAGGCGGGGGAGCCGCCGCCGACGCTCCTCGACTACTTCCCCGACGACTTCCTGCTGGTGGTCGACGAGAGCCACCAGACGATCCCGCAGGTGCGTGCCATGTATCACGGCGACCGCTCGCGCAAGCAGACGCTGGTCGACTACGGCTTCCGTCTGCCCAGCGCCCTCGATAACCGGCCACTGACCTTCGACGAGTTCGACAAGCGCGTCGGCCAGCGGATCTACGTCTCGGCGACGCCGGCGGCGTGGGAGCTCGAGCGCACCGGCGGCGTGGTGGCCGAGCAGGTGATCCGGCCCACCGGCCTCCTCGACCCGGAGATCGTCGTGCGGCCGGCCCAGGGCCAGGTCGACGACCTGGTGGGGGAGGTGCGGCAGGTGGTCGAGCGCCGCGAGCGCGTCCTGGTGACGACGCTCACCAAGCGGATGGCCGAGGAGCTCAGCCAGTATCTGACCGAGCTCGG
>JAGQSE010000157.1 GCA_020439725.1 Acidobacteriota bacterium | reverse complement strand
TCTCGACCACGGCGCGTGATTCGCCAGTCAGGTAGAAGATCTCCTTCTGGTCCTCACCCATGCGCTCGACGTACTCGTCGAGGGTGGTCAGCTTCTCCGGGTCCGCCGAGGACTGGAAGAGCAACAGGCTGACGATTTTGTCCTTGTTGTCCCAGTCGGAGCCGATGCCTTCCTTGAGCGATCGCCCGAACTCCTCCCAGAACTTGAGGTAGTCCTCGGGTTGGTCGCGCTGCATCTCGGACAGCGTGTCGAGGATCTTCTTGGTCAGCCAGCGGCGGATCTGACCGATGTGACGATCCTCCTGCAGGCGCTGGCGGGAGATGTTGAGCGGCAGGTCCGACGAGTCCACGACGCCCTTGGCGAAGCGCAGGTAGCGCGGCAGCAGGTCCTCGCACTTGTCCATGATCATGACGCGGCGGACGTAGAGCTGCAGGCCGAACTCGTAGCCGTGGTAGTAGTAGTCGTAGGGTGCCGAGGACGGAATGAAGAGCAGGGCCTGGTACTCGATGCGGCCCTCGGCCCGGAACGAGAAGTGCTTCATGGGCTCGTTCCAGTCGTGGGAGATGTGCTTGTAGAACTCGTTGTACTCCTCTTCGCTGACCTCGTCGGCGGGTCGCGTCCAGATCGGCTTCATCGAGTTCAACACCTTGTCCTCGACCACCGTCTCCTTCTTGCCTCCCTCGATGGGATTGCCCGCCTCGTCCTTCTCGACCTCCTCGCGGGTGTCCTTGAAGATGATGGGATAGCTGACGAAGTCGGAGTAGCGGCGGACCACGCGGCCGACGGTCCAGCGGTCGGTGAAGTCCTCGAGGCCATGCTCCGAGTCGGCGGGTTTCAGGTGCAGCGTGATGGTCGTGCCGCGGCCGGCGCGCTCGGCGTCGCCGAGCTTGTACTTGCCGTCACCGGTGGAGCTCCAGAAGGTGGCCTGCTCCTCACCGGCGCGACGCGTGACCAGCTCGACCTCGTCGGCGACCATGAACGCCGAGTAGAACCCGACACCGAACTGGCCGATGAGCTGTGCAGCGGCCTCCGGCGACTTGCTCTGCTGGATCTTCTCGACCAGCTCGCGGGTGCCCGACTTGGCGATGGTGCCGATGTTCTCGACCACCTCGTCGCGGCTCATGCCGATGCCGTTGTCGCTGATGGTCAGCGTCCGCGCCTCGCGGTCGCTCTCGAGCCGGATCTCGAGGGTCTCGTCGCCGGCCAGCAGCTCGGGGTCGGTCAACGATTCGAAGCGCAATCGGTCGAGGGCGTCGGAGGCGTTGGAGATCAGCTCGCGCAGGAAGATCTCCTTGTTGGTGTACAGGGAGTGGATCATGAGGTCCAACAGCTGTCGGGTCTCCGCCTTGAACTGCCGGGTGCTCACTTTGGCGCTCATGCCGTATTCCTCCAGGTTCGACGAGCCTCCGCCAGCGAACGCTGTCCGGGGGCTCGGATGTTTGAAGTCTGGGTGAGGTCCCGCGTCGGGCCATGCCGGCGGTCGACCTCGTGAGCAGTCGCTCAAAAAGGAATTCTAGAGGGTGAGTGCGCAGAACGCAAGTCTGTTCGGTGGTTATCTGAGTCGATCTGACTCTGATTTTGCGAGATCGGGGAGCTCAGGCAGCGCCGGAGCCGGCGAAGCCCATCTGGCGGGAGACCAGGAGCGCCGCCTTGACCACGGCCCGTGAGATCTCCGCCTCGGCATCGCGGCCGAGCTGCGAGCTGGCGCCGCTCAGACCGATGGCGGCCTGGACCCGGCCGCTGCCGTCGTAGACCGGCGCGGCGACGCACCTCACGCCGATGCTGTTCTCTTCGTCGTCGACCGCGTACCCGCGGGTCCGCACGCGCTCGAGCTCTTCGAGAAAGTCGTCGGGGCGGGTCAGGGTGGTCGGCGTCTTGCCCGGCATGCCCTGCTCTTCGAGGATCGTGCGCACCGCGGGCTCGGGCAGGTCCGCCGTGAGCACCTTGCCCACCGCCGTCGAGTGCACCGGCAGGTCCTTGCCCACCCAGGTGTTGATGCGCAGGAAGCCGGGGATCTCGGCGCGGTCGATGTAGACCGCTCGCCCATGGTCGAGGATCGCCAGGTGGGCGGTGAGCCGTGTGCGCTCGACCAGCTGGACCAGCACCGGCGACGCCGCCTGTCGCAGGTCGGCGAGCTCGAGCCCTTCTTTGGCCAGTCCGACGATCTTGATGCCGATGGTGTACCGCCCGGTCCGCCGATCGCGCCGCAGATATCCCCGCCGCTCGAGGGTGCGCAGGATGTAGCTGGCGCTGCTCTTGGGGATGCCGAGGCGATGGCTGATCTCCGAGTTGGTGAACCCGTCGCTGCGTTCGGCGACCAGCTCGAGGATGTTCAAGGCGCGGTCGACGGCGTTGGAGGAGGGGCTGTCGGTGCTCATCGGTGTCGCTTTCGAGGAGTGCTGTTCAAGATCATGAACAAAAACCGGGCTGCGGGTCAAGACGTTCCGCGGCATACCGGAA
>JAGQSE010000156.1 GCA_020439725.1 Acidobacteriota bacterium | reverse complement strand
GTCGTCATCATCGTCGTCGTCGTCTCCATCGCCGCCGAGGGAGCACAGGGGACCGCCGTTGCGGCTCTCGCCCTCGACCACGATGAAGTCCCCCGCGATCAGCCCGGGGCCGATGGGCTCCGAGCAGCTGGTGTGGATCTTGGCTTGGAAGTGATGGTTGACGTAGATCTTGATCTCCGACCCCAGGGTCCCCTGGTTGTCGAAGCCGTCGACGGTGAACTCACCGGCCGGTCCGACGTTGCCCGAGTAGAGCAGCACGTCGCCGCGCTTGTCGAACACCTGGACGTAGGCATCGCAGTTGCGCAGATGGCGGAGGGTCAGCGTGGTGACCTTGCCGTCGCACTCGGCGCACTCGGGCTCCTCTTCCCCACCGGTGCTCCCGCCGCCGTCGAGGGGGCACAGGGCGCCGCCGTTGCGGCTTGCCCCCTCGACCACGATGAAGTCGCCGGCGATCAGTCCGGGACCGATCGGCTGCGAGCAGCTGGTGTGGATCTTGGTGTGGAAGTGATCGTTGACATAGATCTTGATCTCGGTCCCGAGGGTGCCCTTGTTGTCGAAGCCCTGGAGGGTGAACTCCTCCCCTGGGTCGACGTCACCGGAGAAGATCAAGACGTTGCCCCGGCGGTCGTAGACCTCGACCTTGGCGGTGCTGCTGCCGAGGTACTCGAGGGTCAGCTCGGTGACCTTGCCGTCGCAAGCACCGCACTCGGGCTCGCCACCACCGCCACCGTCACCCCCACCGTCGATGGGGCACAGCGCACCGCCGTTGCGGCTCTCGCCGGCGACCACGAGGAAGTCCCCCGCGACCAGACCAGGACCGATGGGCTGCGAGCAGCTGGTGTGGATCTTGGTGTGGAAGTGGTCGTTGACGTAGACCTTGATCTCCGGCCCCAAGGTGCCCTTGTTGTCGAAGCCGTGGAGGGTGAACTCCTCCCCCGGAGCCACGTCGCCGGAGAAGATCAGGACCTGGCCCTTCTTGTCATAGACCTCGACCTTGGCGGTGTCGGTGCCGGTGTATTGCAGGGTCAGCTCGGTGACCTTGCCGTCGCAGGCGCCGCAGGGCGTCGGCGGCTCATCCTCCTTGCAGAAGACGACCTCGGCGATGGCACCGCTGCCCGGAAAGTGCACTTCGAGACGCCGGACTCCCACCGCATCGAGGACGACCTTCTGGACGCTGTTGTCGCCCAGGTTGAGCATCCCGGCCTGGGCCACCAGCGCCCCGTCGCCATCGAAGGCGAAAACCATGGCGTTCTCGTTGCCATCAACGTCGACCAGGGTCAGCGAATCGACGTTGACCGCCTGGTCGAAGTCGAAGGTGATGACACCACCGCCGGCGTTGTCATCGGGGTCGGAGCTGTCTCCGTCCTCCGACAGGATCAACAGGTTGCCGAGCGGATAGCGGTTCTCGCCCTGCATGCCCGCGCCACCGCCGCTGCCGATACCCGGACCCCCGAAGTCCTCGTTGGGGGTCCCGAGATCCGGGTCGCCACCGGTGGGATGAGCGCTGTCGAAGATCATCAGCGGATGGTTGACCGGGTCGTCGCTGCTGACGTGGATCCCCAGCGAGGCCCACTGATCGGTGATCACCGTGCCGGCGGCGAGGGGCTCGCCAAAGGCGTCGGTGTCGAAGTCGAGGCTCGGCAGACAGGTGCTCGAGGTGGTGCAGTCGATCAGCTCGACGTTGAAGTCGCCCTGACCGTCGGGTAACGGCTCACCGGCCGTGGGCTGCGAGACCACCGTCCAGTGGAACCAGCTCGAAGCGCCGTAGGCGAGGTTCTTGCCGTTGGCTCCGTAGCCCACCTGGAAGGCCGGCCCGACCCGCTCGATCTCGATGACGGCTCCCGACAGGTCGCCGTCCCCCACCAGCGTGCCGGTGAAGCCCGTGTAGTAGTACCAGGTGTCGGTGTCGATGGGACCACCGTTCTCCACGTACTGGCTCGGGTCGAGCTCCTTCTTCGGGCTTCCCGCCGGGGTCACCGCCGTACGGCCGGTGAAAGTCACCTGGACGAAGAAGCTACGCGCCATGTTGGTGGCATCCACCGCGGTCCCCGTGAGGGTTGCGGTGCCGTCGGGGAGCTCGTTGAACACCGCCGGCGGCTCGAAGTAAAGCTCCGTGGCGATACCCGGCAGCCAGACCGCGTGGGTGTCACCGGTCTTCTGGGCCTCGTCGACACAGATCTCCCTCTGGTCGGTGTACCCGAAGTCGAGGTCGTCGCGATCCTCGCCTTCGGCCAGCGCCACCTGCGCCCGGTTGGGCGAGTCGATGCCGTCGAGGTCGTAGGTCGGGATCACCGCCTGCCCCGTCGTCTGGTGGTCGACGACCACCGTGTAGATGCCGGCGGGCAGGCCGGGGAAGGAGTAGAGACCATCGGCGCCGGTGGTGGTCGTCGCGATCACCGTGCCGGTCTCGTCGAGCAGATCGACGGTGGCACCGACGACGCCGGCCTCACCGGCGTCCTGCACGCCGTCGCCGTCGCTGTCGAGCCACACGCGGTCCCCGATGGAGCCCGCGACCACCGCCGAGCGGTAACCGAAGTCCACCGCCGAATTCGACTCGCCGGTCGCCAGCGCCACGGTCGCGGTGTTGGCGGTGGCGATGCCGTCGAGGTCGTAGGTCGGTTCGTAGGCGGCCACCGCCGCGCCGTCGACGACCACCGTGTAGGTGCCCGCCGTCAGGTTGCCAAAGCCGTAGAGGCCGTTGCCGTCGGTGGCGGTGGTGGCGATGACGGTTCCCGAACCGTTGAGCAGGCTCACCGGGATCCCGGCCAAGCCGGGCTCGCCGCCGTCCTGGACACCGTTGGCGTTGTCGTCGCGCCACACCAGATCACCCAGGCTGCCGTTGCCGTTGTAGCCGAAGTCGACCTGGTCGTTGCTCCCCCCGGCCGGGACGGTGGCCACCGCCGAGTTGGGCGTGGCGACCCCGTCGAGGTCGTAGGAGGGGTTGAGCCCCGGCGGCAACGTCGAGGCGTCGACGGCCACCGTGTAGCTGCCACCGGGCAGGTTGCCGAAGCCGTAGACACCGGCGCCGTCGGTGACCGTCGAGGCCAGCAGGTTGCCACCGGCGTCGAAGAGGTTGACGGTGACTCCGCCGATGCCGTCCTCGCCGGGGCCCTGCAGCCCATCGCCGTCGAGGTCGATCCACACCAGGTCGCCGAGGCTCGCGTTGCCGACGTAGCCGAAGTCGACCTGGTCGTTGCTCTCGCCCTCGCCGACGCTCACCGCGGCGGTGTTCAAGGTGCCGATGCCGTCGTAGTCGTAGGTCGCCGTCACCCCCGCCGGCAGCGTCGAACCGTCGACCCGCACCGTGTAGGTCCCGGCCAGCAGGTTGGCGAAGCCGTAGAGGCCGTTGCCGTCGGTGACGGCGCTGGCGAGCACCGCGCCGCCGCTGTCGAGGAGCTCGACGGTGACCCCGGCCAGACCCGGCTCACCCGGATCCTGGACGCCGTCGGCGCTCAGGTCGAGCCACAACCGGTCACCGATCGAGGCGTTGCCGTTGTAGCCGAAGTCGACGTCCTCGTTGACCTCGTTCTCACCGAGCACCACGATGGCGCTGTTGGGCGTCGCGATGCCGTCGTAGTCGTAGCTCGGCTGGAGCCCCGGAGGCAGGGTGACCGGCTCGACCTCGACCCGGTAGGTCCCGGCCAGCAGGTGCTCGAAGTGGTAGAGACCGTCGCCGTCGGTGAAGGCGATGGTGATCAGGTTGTCGGAGGCGTCGTAGAGGTAGACGACCACTCCCAGGATGCCGGCCTCGGAGCCGTCCTGGACCCCGTTGCCGTTGATGTCGACCCACACCAGGTCACCGATCGAGCCCGAAGCCGAGTACCCGAAGTCGATGTCCAGGTTCTCGCTCGAACCGCCGTCCCCGGCGTTGAGGTCGATGTCCAACACCTCGTTGGGGGTGTCGGTGCCGTCGTAGTCGTAGGTCGGGCTGACCCCGCCGGGCAGCGTCGACGTGTCGATCCGCACGCCATAGAGACCGTCCGGCAGGCCCGTGAACAGGTAGCTGCCGTCGGGGCCCGTCACCATCGAGGCGATGGGATTGCCGGCGGCGTCGAGGAGGATCACCGTCACCCCACCGATCCCCGGCTCGTCGAAGTCCTGGAAGCCGTCGCCGTTGCCATCGAGCCACACCAGGTCACCGATCAAGCCGGAGCCCGCATAGCCGAAATCGACGGTGTCGTCGTTCGCACCCGCCGCCAGCGACACCGTGGCCTCGCCAGCGCTGCCGGTGCCGTCCTTGTCGTAGGTCGGTACGTTGAGACCCGGCGGTAGCGAGCCCTGATCGACGATCACCGTGTAGCTGCCCTCGGGCAGGTTGGTGAAACCGTAGACACCGGGCTGGCCACCGACCGTCGCGGTGACGGTGGCTCCGGTGAGCTCCGCGATGCCGTCGCCGTCGAGGTCGCCCTCGAGGCTGACGCCGACACCATCGAGCCCGAGCTCGCCGGAGTCGTAGGCACCGTTCGAATTCTGATCCCACCACACCAGGTCGCCGAGGCTCCCGGCGGTGCCTGGATCCGCGTCATAGCCGAAATCGGCGGTATCGAAGTTCTCGCCGCTCGCGAGAGTCACCTCGAGGGGCTCGTTGGCGGTGGTCAGAACCAGACCGCCGGGAAGCGTCGATTCGTCGACGTCGACGCGGTAGAGGCCAGCGACGAGACCGGTGAAGTCGTAGCCGCCAGCGGCGTCGGTCACTTGCGGCGCGAAGCTCACGTCGTCGGCGGTATCGAGATCGCCGTCCGGACCCGCGCCGGTCAGGTGAATCGTGACGCCGCCCAATCCCGCGCC
>JAGQSE010000155.1 GCA_020439725.1 Acidobacteriota bacterium | reverse complement strand
TCCTGCCCGTCGCCGGCGACACTGCCGTTGGCGGATGCGCTGACGACGTCGACGTCGGCGGCGGTCCAGCCCGCCTCGTCCAACGCCAACCGAGCCGCCCGCACCAGCGCGGAGGCGGCACGAGCGTCGTCGGTGCCACGGCTCGGGTCGAAGCAGTTGGCGCTGCCGGCGACCACCGCGAGGGGGCGGACCTCGCGCCGGCGGGCGTGGTCGGCGTCTTCGAGGAGCAGGAGCGCGGCGCCCTCCGCCAACGCGAAACCGTTGCGCAGCGGATGGAAGGGCAACGCCCTCGCCGGTTGGCCGTCGCCGCCGGCCAGCCGGCCGGTGCGGACGAAACCGAGCATCGAGGCGAAGCAGAGCTCTTCGGCGCCACCGGCCAGGAGGGCGGGGGCACGACCCGAGCGCACCAGGTCGGCGGCGTAGCCGAGGGCCTGGAGACCCGATGCGGAGCCGCCGGAGATCGTCGAGTTGACTCCCCGTAGATCGTGCCAGATGGCGGTCTGACCCGCCGCCGCGTTGATCACGCTGTTGGCGAAGTCCATGGGTTTGGCGTAGACCGGCCCGGCGTTCAAGGCGCGCTGGTCGAACTCGGAGATCGTGTGGACGCTGCCGAACATGGTCCCGAGGACCAGGCCCAGCTCGGTCTCGGCGCGTCGCTCGGCGGTCCAGCCGGACGCTTCGAGGGCCTTGGCCGCCGCCGCCGCCGCCAGCCGCGCGGTGCGGTCGAGGGGGCGTAGGTTGCCGGCTCCCAGGTAGGCGGCGGCGTCGAAGCCGCGAACCTCACCGGCGAGCATCGGCGGCAGCCCGTCGGTGGCGAAGAGCTCCACCGGGCCGACGCCGCTCGTGCCCTGCTCGAGGGCGGCGAAGAGCGAGTCGAGGCTGTCGCCGACCGGCGAGACCAAGCCCAAGCCGGTGACCCACACCGTGTCCTCGCCGCTCATGACTCCACCCGGCGGAAGACCACCGATGCGTTGTTGCCACCGAAGGCGTAGGCGTTGTTCATCGCCACGGCCACCGGCAGCTCGCGGGCGACGTTGGGGACGCAATCGACGTCGCAGTCGGGGTCCGGGGTCTCGAAATGGGCGGTGGGCGGCACCTGGCCGGTGTGCACCGCCAGGCTGCAGATCGCCGCCTCGATGGCCGAGGCGGCGCCCATGGTGTGGCCGAGCATCGACTTGACCGAGCTCATGGGCACCCGCGACGCACGCTCGCCGAAGACGCGGTGGACCGCGATGCTTTCGAGCCGGTCGTTGGTCGGCGTCCCGGTGCCGTGGGCGCTGATGTAATCGACGGCGGAGGTGTCGGCCCCGCTGGCCGCCAAGGCGCGCTCCATGGCGCGGGCGGCGCCGGCGCCCTCGGGATGGGCCGCGGTCATGTGGTGGGCATCGCAGGAAAGACCGTAGCCGGCGACCTCGGCATAGATCCGCGCACCGCGCCGGCGGGCGGTCTCGAGAGATTCGAGGACCAACACCGCCGCGCCCTCGCCGGGGATCATCCCCTGACGGTCCCGATCGAAGGGCTGGCAGCGGTCCGGCGCGATGGCGCCGAGGCGGGCGAAACCCGTGTAGGTGATGCGCGAGAACGAATCCGCCCCGCCGGCGAGCATGCGCTCCGCGCGCCCCGACCGGAGCACGTCCACCGCCTGGGCGACGGCGTAGTTTCCGGCGGCGCAGGCGGCGGGAATCATCATGTTGAAACCGCCCAGATCGAGCTCGGCGGCGACGTGGCCGGCGACCACGTGGCAAGGGTAGCGGTCCATGAACTCGCGACCCACCTTGTCGAGCTCACCGGCGACGACACGATCGTTGTAGCGCTCGACCTCCTGCGGCTCACCGGAAGTCGTTCCCATCACCACGCCGGTCTGTTCGTGATCGAGCTCCACCTCCGCCAGGCCGGCGTCCTCGAGGGCGTCCCGGGCGGCCGCCACGGCCAGCTGCGAGGCGCGGCCCACCGTCTCGGGCCGTAGCCGGCGAAACGCAGGCCCGGGTTCGAAGCCGTGCACCTCGCCGCCGCGGTGGACGGTATAGCCGCTGGTGTCGAAGGAGCTCACCGGGCCGGTGCCGGCCTTGCCTTCGAGCAGACGGCTCCAGACCTCCCGACGACCGGCACCGAGAGGCGTCACCCAGCCGATGCCGGTGACGACGATGGCCGGTCCCATGGTCAAGCCCCCACGGCTTGCGCGGCCTTGTGGCTGAGCACCAGGTCGACCGTGTCCTGCACCGTCGCCAGCTGCTGCAGACGCTCCTCGGGAACACCGAGCTTGAAGGCGTAGTCCACGTCGACACCGATCTCGAGCAAGGAGAGCGAGTCGAGATCCAGGTCATCGCGGAAGGAGGCACCGTCCTCGATCTGGTCGACCGGGATGCTCGTGATGTTCGAGATGATCTCCTTGATCTTGGTCCGGACTTCGATGACGTCCATGGGCTTCAACCTCCTGTGAGAAAGAGATGCAATCGTCCGGTGAGTCTCGCCCGGCGGGCGGACTCAACCGTTACGGCTCGAGAGCAGCCGCTCGACACGAATTCTCGGTGGATGGGCTCTCGCCACAAAAGAATTGTAGAGCACTTTCTGTGCCATCTTGAGAGTCCGGGGTACAGATCAGGACTCTCGCGAACGCCTCAGGAGTCGCTTGCTGAAGACCTTCAAGTTGCTGATTCTAAACCGATTCAGCACGGAGGCCCGGAAGGTGGCGGAGGCGGCCGGGAACGCTGTGCCGGGTCCGGGAGCCGGGGCGGAAAAGAGGCGCTAAGAGCCGCCCACGATGTTGGCGGCTGAAGGCTGGCGGCGGATCGGCTCCGGCGTGGACGTCCCGGCGCGACTGCCAACGATGTGGGCGATTCTCGACTTCCTGAGGCTGGCAGGGCACCGTCAGCGGTGTCGGAGCCGCGACAGGAGGCCGAGGCGGGGCAGCTTGCGCCACCATCGGTAGGCCCCCGTGACCTTGAGGCGGAGCTCGAAGTCGCCGTCCCCGGGGCGGACGATCATCCGGGGCAGGGCAAAGGGCTCGGTGCGGGAGCAACCGGGGTCGATGCCCACCGCGCCGGTGAATCCGGCGGCTTCGACGGCCCGGGCGGATCGCTCGTCGAGATGGCCGTAGGGATAGCAATAGGTCGCCACGGGCCGGCCGAGGATCTCCTCGAGGCGGGCGCGTGAGCCCTCGAGCTCCTCGCGGAGCTCGGTGCCGTGGCACTCCCGAAGGTCGCGGTGGCGATGGCCGTGAGCGCCGATCTCGACGCCTTGCCCAGCCAGCGCGGCGAGGTCGCCGCCCCCCAGGAGCCTTTCCTGGCGCTCGCCGGCGGCATGATCCCAGGTGTTGCTGCCCCCGATCTCGCCGCTCACCGCGAACACCGTCGCCGTCATCCCGCGGGCTTCGAGCTCGGGCCAAGCGTGGTCGAGGAAGCACGAGCAGGCGTCGTCGAAGGTCAGCACGACGGGACGTGGGGGGAAGGGCTCGCCGTGCCGCCAGCGGGTCAAGGCGTCGCCGAGGGTGAGCGGCGTCCGTCGCCAGCGACGGAGCAGGTCCAGGTGCTCGGCGAAGCGCCGGCGGTCGAGATAGCTGTCGCCGTAAACCGCCGGCGGGTCGAGGGGGAGGGGCTCGACGTGGTGGTACATCAGGATCGGCGCCGGGAAGGGGCGCGTGGGGTTGGGCGTCGCGTGGCTCATCGGGGCGTCTCCTCCGCGGGCCGCTCGGCCAGCGTTCCGAGCAACGCGGCGTAGCGGTCGGCGGTGTCGGCGAAGGAGAAGCCCTCGGCGCGGCGGCGTGGTCGCTCGCCCCAATCGGTCGCCAGGACCTCCTCCAGGGCCTCGGCGTAGGCACCGGCGTCGGTGACGTCGCAGACGCGGCCGACGTCGCCGAGGACCGCCCGGCGAACGGCGTCGTCGCTCGCGACCGCGGCCTTGCCGCAGGCCATGGCTTCGAGGTAGACCAGACCGAAGGCTTCTGTGAGCGACGGCAAGGTAAAGACGTCCGACGCGACGTACCAGCCGGGCATTTCTTCCCGCGGAACCGTCGTCCGCAGATACCGGTCTTTACCCAGCCGCTCGGACGCCTGGCGATCCAGCGCCGCGGCGCCCGGCCCGTCGCCGAGTACCACCAGGCTGCCGCGACCGAGCCCCTCGACCGCCGCGACGGCGAGCTCGAAACGCTTGTGCTCGTCCACGGATCCCGCCGCCAGGATCACCGGTCGGGGCAGATCGAGCTCCACCGGCGGCTGGTCGGGGCGGAAGAGCCCCAGGTCGACGCCGTGGGGGATGACGGTGATCCGGGCCGCCGGTGCCCGCGCGGCGATCATGGCGGCGGCCTGCTCGGTGAAGACCACCACCCGGTCGGGACCCTGGCGGGCGAAGGCACCCTCCCAACGCGGGCTGTTGCCGTGGGCGATGTCGACGAAGGGCGTGCCGCGCAGCCTCCGCAGCAGCCGGCAAAGCCAGCCTCCGACCAGACCGCCTTCCATGACGATGACGTCGTAGCGCCCTCGCCACAGGGCGGGAAAGGCCGACAGCGAGGCGCTAGCCCACTCGATGTTGAGCGGGTCCAGGTACAGCGTGTCGAGGACCTTCTTTCCCAGCCACGTCGCGCGGTAGAGCGCTTCGAGCCAGCGAGCGTCACGGGGGATCGCACGGATCCGGCGATGAGGCACCTCGGTCTCGCCACGACAAAAGAGCGTCACTTCGAAGCCCGGCCGCGAGCCCAGGGCCCGGCACAGATCGACGACGAAGGCCTCGGCGCCCCGACGGAAGACACCGACGCCGGGCATCACCACCGCGACCCGGAGGGGGCGGCCGGTCACGCGATGGACTCCGGCGAGCCTTCCTCCTCGGCCGCTTCGGTCTCGAGGAAGAAGGCGCGGAAGGGCCGGTGGAAGCGCAGCAGGTAGAGGCCGCCGGCGACGGCCGCCGCCACCCACGAGCCCGCGAAGCGCGACCAGCTCTCCGCCGGCAATGCCCAGGCGGTGAGGAGGAAGAAGGGGAGCGGCACCAGATAGACGAAGATCAGGTCGCGGACCAGCAGCCAGAAGTCCTTGCCCAGGGCGCGCCAGATGCTCCAGGTCATCAGCAGGTTGCCGAGCAAGAGATAGTTGGCCCAGGCCATGCCCTCGGCCCCCAGCGACGCGGTCAACGCCCAGCCGAAACCGAACAGGCTGATCGAGTTGAGGACCACGACGAGGAGCCAGACGCGGTCCTCCTGGCGGGCCTTGAGCACCTCGCCGCCGAGCCTGCTCATGGGGTCGACCAGCGGCGCGAAGCACAGCAGCTGGATCAGCGGCACCGCTCCCTGCCACTTGGGGCCCAGGAGGACGTCGACCAGCACCACCTTGGCGTTGAAGAAGAGGAAATACGCCGCCAGCGTCTCGAGACAGAGGATCGACAGGGTCCCCAGGCGGTAGGCGGCGAAGAAGCGTCGCGGATGGCGTTCGTACTCGACGAGGGTGGGATAGAGCACTCGTGCCACCGCCGGCAGGACGAGGATCTGGAGCCGGAACGCCCAGGTCCTGGCCTTGGTGAAATACGCCACCACGTCGGGATGGACGAAGGAACCGAGGATCAAAACCGCCACCCAGGGCAGTGAGACGGCGGCGAGGGCGATGAGAAAGAGGTACCGGCTCTTGGCCAGCAGGTCGCGGAGGATGCCGGGGGCGAGATCGAGCTCGAGGGCGCCGCGGGCGCGCCACCAGACCAGCCCGGCGAACAGCGCCGCCGCCACCAGCTCGCCGGCGACGAAGCTCCAGACGCCGTGACCGGTGGCGGCGAGGGCGATCGACAACACCGCGAAGGCGAGACCCCGAAGAAGCTCCGGGAGCACCAGCCGGCCGACCTCGAGCCGGCGCTCGAAGAACACCCGTGGCACCACCGACAGACCGTCGAGGACGATCCACAGGGCGAAGACCCTGAGCACCTCGGGGAGCCCCGGTGCCCAGGCGGCGAAGATCGGCGCCGCGGCGAAGACGCCACCGGCGAGCACCAGCGAGGCGCCGGTGATCCACGCGAAGACCGTACCGTAGGCCTGTCGGGGTTCGCGCACCAGGTGGTAGGGGAGCCCCAGGTCGCGCACCAGCGCCAGGATGACCACCACCGCCGTGGCCTCCTCGAAGAGGCCGTGGCGCTCGGGCAGCACGAGCCGCGCCAGCGTCAGCTCGGCGACGATGCGGATCGCGGTACGGCCCAGCTGGCTGCCATAGGCGGCGATGCTCGAACGCAGCACGCGCTGGCGGGTGCTCGCCGCGGTCATGAGGGCTCCGCTCCGCCCTCGTCCCAGCTCTCGAGCACGGCCCGATACCAGGCCCGCTTGAAGGCCACGACCCCCGGCAAGGCCCGCAGGTGAGGCCAAAGCCGGCGGTGACGAGCGAAGATCTGGAGGCTCGAGACCAGGCTCTTGGCCGGGGCCGCCAAGGCCAACCGGCGGCGGCTGGCCCAGGTCGGTCCCCGGTCGAAGAGACCCGGGTGGCGGCTGCAGAAGGCGCGGAAATGGCGGCCGTACCAGGTGGCATGAGCGACCAGCGCGGCGCGGTCGCGGCGCACCGCCGCGTGCTCGACCACCGCCGCGGGCACGAAGGCGGTGGCGAGGCCGGCGGCGCGGGCGCGCAGGACCCAGTCGACGTCCTCGCTGGTGGTCAACTCCGGGTCAAAGGAGCCGACCCGCTGCCACGCGGCGCGGGTCATCGCCAGGTTGAGACTGCCGAGGGTGCCGTGGGAGTCGGCCTCCGCCGGCCGGTCCGGCAAGAGGTCGTGGAAGGACGCGATGTTGTCCGCCAGCGCCCAGACGGCGGAATCGGTGGGGAAGACCACCGCACCGCCGGCCACCGGTGAGCCCTCGAGCGCCGAGACCAGCACCTCGAGCCATCCAGGGCGGGGCGCGCAATCGGCGTCGGTGAACAGCAACCGCTCGCCCCGGGCTTCTTCGACCCCCAGGTTCCGCGCCTCCGCCGGGTTGAGCGCCCGGACGGTCTCGACGAAGCGCACGCTGCCATCCCGCGGCACCTGCCCCGGCGCGTCCCGGCCCACCACCAGCACCTCGACGCCGTCGCCCGGCGCACCGGCCGCTGCGAGGGCTTCGAGGGTCCGTCCGACCAGGGGGCAGTCGAGGTTCGGAACGATGACGCTGGTATCGATGGAGCTCACGGTGGGGGAGGTCTCCGGATCCGGTGGGCCTGGAGCCGTGGGCGGGGTGCCCGGGATGGCCGGAGACGCCCGGCCGGACTGGCCCATACGACGGGATCTGCGGGACTCTACGGGAAGGCGTCGCGGGCGGCAACCGGTGCTCCGCGGAGTGCCGGTGAAGCCCGTGATATCGTCACGGGTGGTGTCGCCGGTTCCGGTTGACACCCCTGGGAGTCCCCACCTATACTCCGAATTTCCGAGTTCTCAAAGACTTAGCAGAACTCGTCGCCCCTTGCAGCCGCGGGGGCCCAACAGGCGATCGCCTGTATCCCAAATCGCAAGGAGGATCGTAGGTCCATGCCATCCACGGAAGAGAACAACCAGCCCGCCGAGGAGGTCGTCGCTCAGACGGCTCCTGAGGCCGCTCCGGAAGCCGCGCAGGAGGCCGTGGCGGAGCAGCCGGTCGAAGAAGCGGCGGGCGATGACAAGACGGCGAGCGAGTTCGAAGGTAAGTCCGAAGAAGAATTGGCGTTCGATGAATTCGCTCGGCTCATCGACGAGAGCATGCACAACCTCGTCGAGGGCGAGATCGTCGTAGGTCACGTGATCGATGTCACCGACAGCGACGTGGTCGTCGACGTCGGCTATAAGTCTGAAGGCCTCATTCCCATCCACGAGTTCAAGGATCGCGACGGCAACGTCGGCGTCAACATCGGCGACGAAGTCGAGGTCCTGCTCGAGAAGACCGAAGACCTCGAGGGGCACGTGCTGCTGTCGCGCCAGAAGGCCGAGCGCATGCGCCGCTGGAACGAGGTCGAGCGCGCGTACAAGGAAGGCGCCATCATCCAGGGTCGCGTCGTCGACCGCATCAAGGGCGGCCTGACCGTCGATGTCGGTCTCCGGGCCTTCCTGCCGGGCTCCCTGGTCGACATCAAGCCGGTCAAGAACCTCGAGCAGATGCGCGGTCGCGAGCTCGAGTTCAAGGTGATCAGCCTCGATCGCCGGCGCAACAACATCGTGCTGTCGCGCAAGGCGGTGCTCGAGAAGGAGTTCGCCAAGAAGAAGGCCGAGACCTTGAAGCGGCTCGAAGAGGGCGCGCGCATCGAGGGCGTGGTCAAGAACATCACCGACTACGGTGTGTTCATCGACCTCGGCGGCATCGACGGACTGCTGCACATCACCGACATCTCCTGGGGCCGGGTCAACCACCCCTCGGAGCACTTCTCGGTGGGTGACGAGGTCGAGATCGTGGTCCTCAAGTTCGATCCCGAGACGGAGCGTGTCTCCCTCGGCTTCAAGCAGAAGAGCGAGGATCCCTGGAATCTGGTCGACAAGAAGTACCCCATCGGCTCGCGGGTCGACGGCCGGGTCGTCAGCCTGGTCGACTACGGTGCTTTCGTCGAGATCGAGGAGGGCGTCGAAGGCCTGATCCACGTCAGCGAGATGTCGTGGACCA
>JAGQSE010000154.1 GCA_020439725.1 Acidobacteriota bacterium | reverse complement strand
AGACCGTGAAGCCCTCGTTGAGCCAGATGTCGTTCCAGGTGGCGTTGGTCACCAGGTTCCCCGACCAGGAATGGGCCAGCTCGTGGGCGACGAGGGTGACCAGCGATCGGTCGCCGGCGAGGATGGTCGGAGTGGCGAAGGTCAGCCGCGGGTTCTCCATGCCACCGAAGGGGAAGCTCGGGGGCAGCACCAGCAGGTCGTAGCGCTCCCAGCGATAGGGACCGTAGAGTTCTTCCGCGCCCTCGACCATGGCCTCGGTGTCCGCCAGCTCCCAGGCGGCGGCCTCGACCACCGAGGGCTCAGCGTAGACACCCGTGCGCTCGCTCAGCGGCTTGAAGACGATGTCCCCCACCGCCAGGGCCAGCAAGTAGGAGGGGATCGGCTGCGGCATGTCGAAGTGGTAGACGCCGTCGGCGGTCTTCTCCTGGGGGTTCGAGGCGCTCATCAGGGCCAGCAGGTGGGGCGGCACCTGGATCGTCGCGTCGTAGGTCAAGCGTACCTGGGGCGTGTCCTGGATCGGGATCCAGGTGCGGGCGAAGATCGGCTGGCTCTGGGTGAAGAGATAGGGCTCCTTGCCGCCGGCGGTCTGCTCCGGGCGCAGCCACTGGAGGGCCAGCGCGTCGGGGCGCGTCGAGTACGCGACGTGGACGGTCTCGGTCTCGGGCCGGAGGGCGATCGACAAGGCCTGGCCGAGGCGGCGATGTTCCTCGCCCAGCTCGAAGGTGGTCTCGACGCCGTCGTCGAGGGTCACGCTGTCGATGTCCAGACCCCGCGTGTCGAGGATCAGGTGGTCCGCGTCGGTGCGCCGGTCGAGCTGGTAGGACGCGGTGGCGGTGATCCGTTGGAGATCGAAGTCCACCGCGGCCACCAGGTCGAGGTGACGGACCGCCACCTGGTCGGGCCGCGCATAGCTCTGCGGATCGACCACCGTCAGCGGCGGTGGCGAGGCGGGAGACGCGGTCTCGGTGGCGGGGGAGCAGCCGAGGGCGAGACCGGCGAGCAGGACGCCGGGCCAGAGACGGCGGAGGCGGGTGAGCGAGCTTGCGAGCATGACGGATCTCCTCGGACGTGCGGTCTCGGCCCGGCGGCAGACCCGCCGGGCACCGGATTCTAGGCTTCCTCGCGCTCCTCGCGCAGCGCCGGGAAGAGGGCGTCGCCGGCATCGAGGGTGGTGGTCATCGCCTGGGTGATCGAGAACACCTCGGGGCGGGTGAGCTTGGCGCCGGCACCTTCTTCCTCGACGCGCTCGAGGGTGGCGAAGGCCAGCAGCACCGGCAGGGCGCAGAACTCGACGACACCGCGCGGCGCGTCCGCATCCTGGAGCGCCTGGACGTAGGCCGCCGCCTGGGAGAGATCGCCGCGGGCGAGGTCGAAGACCACCTCGCGATCGACCCCCGGCGGCAGATAGGTACGGCCCTCCTCGCGGTCGCTGGCCGAGTCCTTGAGGATGTTGACCAGCTGAAGACCCTCGCCGAAACAGCGGGCGCGGGCCCGCAGGAACGCCGCGTCGGCGGTGTCGAACTCGTCGTGGAGGAGGAAGAGCTCGGTGAGCATCTCGCCGACGATGCCGGCGACGACATAACAGTAGGCGCGCAGGTCGGCGATGTCCTCGAGCCGCAGGCTTTCGGTGTCGTCCATGCGCCGGACGAAGCCCGCCATGCCCTCGGCGGTGCGATGGGTGTGCAGACGCACCAGCTCGCGGCTG